>NZ_JARJFB010000281.1:0-319 GCF_034554655.1 Candidatus Megaera venefica | reverse complement strand
TTCGTAAAGCATGTAGCACAGCAACATCAATGCACACAAATAGAGGCCGAGAAAACCATTGATATGTTTACCTCTTCAGTAATTGATGCCATGGGGAAAGGTAATGAAATATCATTAATCGGTTTCGGTAATTTTAGTGTAAGTAAAGTGGCGACTAGATCGGGTCGTAATCCTCGCACGGGTGAGGCTCTGCAAATCGCTGCTTATAATCAACCAAAGTTTAAGGTTGGTCAGAAGCTAAAAGATGCTGTGAACCCAAAGTGATGTAAAGTTACTTATCATAGACAATCAATATCAACTATTAAAACAAAGGTCAAAA
>NZ_JARJFB010000280.1:0-410 GCF_034554655.1 Candidatus Megaera venefica | reverse complement strand
GGCTCATTTTATGATCAAATTCGAAGGGAGAATTTAAGTGCCTATAATCGAATTTACACAAATAGATGGAAAGTCTCGTGTGTGGGGTTAAATAAGTCTGATTGAATAACAACAGCTGGTCTTGGTTTACCATAATCACCACTTAAAGCACATATTACTATATCTCCTCTTTCTATTAATAAATCCATCCTTCACTATCACTATTAGTTTCCCATATATCATAATCCATGTTTTTTTGTTTACTAACTAATAAAGACTGCTTCCTAGCTTCCTGAACTAATGTGGTATTTTCTAATTGTTCAAGGTATCTACGAACTGCTTCACTAATTAGCCAATTTGCTTTGACCTTTTTGTAACCACTTCGCTTCATTACCATTCCAGCGACTTCAACACTACTACGAATTACTCCC
>NZ_JARJFB010000279.1:0-567 GCF_034554655.1 Candidatus Megaera venefica | reverse complement strand
CGAATTTGGTCAAGAACAATACTACCTTCTTTCCCTTCAAAAGTTATAGGAACACGAGTTGGATAATTCCTAATCTTGCCCGTCATAGGAGCAACAATAATAGTTCTTATATACTTGTTCATTTCATCAGGAGAAACGACTACACACGGTCTTGTCTTCTTAATCTCAAATCCTTGCGAGGGGTCTAAAGAAACAAGTAAAATGTCAAATCGATTAGTATCTACCATACCCATTCCTCTTCATCCCAAGAATGCTCTATATTATTCATATCTAAAAGGGTGTCATCCTCATTTTCAGCCATAAGTTTAAAACTGTCTTCCCATCCTGATCTTACTTCCTCGTATGGTGTTATGATTAGTGAATGGTCTTTTACTGTGAGTTGTACGGTATTCTTTATTTTAGATTGTTTAAGAAATGCTTTAGGTATTCTCAACCCTTTTGAGTTACCAATTTTTATGATCTCTGCGTACATACCCCTCCTCCTTAGTTTTTTTGAACAATATTAGTATTGTAATTACTTTGTGCTAACGTGTCAATAGAACTAGATTTCTTTTTTATGGCCAACAA
>NZ_JARJFB010000278.1:0-626 GCF_034554655.1 Candidatus Megaera venefica | reverse complement strand
TACAATGAAATATTAACTATAATGAATTAATAATTATGGCATTCAAAGCTAAAATAGGAACAAAAAAGCATCGTAGTTATACGACCGATGAAGCAATAGTCGAAGCAACAAAAGAAGATATGGTCGGCTTGAACATTAATATTTCAAAACAAAAGAGGGCGTTGTTTAAAGCCAAAACTGCTACAAACAGTGAGACTATGCAGGATGTAATCTTAGAAGCCATAAATAGATATATAGAAAACTAGGTTTATAGATTTCTATATATCTATAAACCTAAAAATCTATCGTAGTGCTATTAGACAATCTATGTAACCAATTTGCGGTGTATTTACTAGCCACATTTACATCATCTAGCACTACTACATTTTCAACATTGTTATAGTCGGCATTTTTAGTAAAATTAAAAGAACCTGTGATTACTTTCTTGTTGTCTATAATCATTATTTTGTTATGAGCGATACCTTTAGCATTATCTTGATAAACTGGAATTGAGTGTTTATGCAACAATTTAATTATATCTAGTTTCTTTTTTTGAAAATTGCTACGATCCAAAATAACTTCAACATTCACGCCTCTATTTTTAGCCTCTATTAATGCTTTTATTATTTTCTCAGAAGTGAATCCGT
>NZ_JARJFB010000277.1:0-650 GCF_034554655.1 Candidatus Megaera venefica | reverse complement strand
TTGGTAGCCTATATAATCGGTAGTAACACTCAAATAGCAATGATGTTATTTTCTACTCCGCTTGCATACGCCGTCATGTTTGCGCCGCTAATTTATATCTTTTTCTTTAGTCGTAATTTAATGAGTATGGATAAACAGCAGGCAATGTTGCACCTTGGCATATTTGCGGCTCTTAACGGTCTATCACTCGGTTCGATATTTCTTGTTTTTACTAGTGCAAGTATCGTTAAAACATTTTTCATTACCGCATCTACATTTGGGGCAATGAGTTTATACGGCTATAGTACCAAAAAAGATTTAACCGCGGTAGGTTCATTCGTTTATATGGGATTAATAGGTTTAATCATAGCTAGTCTAATTAATTTATTTTTGCGTTCTGCTGCCCTTGATTTTGTCGTCTCGTTTATAGGAGTAGGTATATTTACCGCCCTTACCGCTTATGACACGCAGAAGCTTAAGTCAATTTACTATACTATGAACGGTACTACGGCAAGAGCAAGTAATATAGCGGTATACGGAGCAATGACTTTATACTTGGATTTTATCAATCTCTTTACCATGCTACTGCATTTTATCGGTGTAAGAAAAAGTGATGATTAGTAATAAACAACATGAATACAAAATTGTCAAAAGTTCTAAAATTAATAAAT
>NZ_JARJFB010000276.1:0-651 GCF_034554655.1 Candidatus Megaera venefica | reverse complement strand
ATATTGTACATGTTAACACAGTACAGTGCTATTTTATGTCATCTAATTTTATTATTAACTCTTTGATTAAAGATTGATATTGCATGTGATTCTTACAATTTGGTTTATAAGCTCCTACCCATTGACCATATTTTTGACATTCGATCATATCTACGCTATTAGTAATATTAGTCTTAAAGTAAAAACCTGTTTCTGCTAGCTGATCTAATAAGTCTTTAGTGGAATTAGTATGCTTTGTGGTTCTAGAAGCTAAGAAGGAATAAGGCTTATTTGCCATCATCGCAGCGGAAGCAGCTTGGTTCAAAGCGTTTTTATCTAATTCTGAAACTGAACAAGGGATAATAATAAAATCCGAAAGTATTGTAGCTTTGAGTGCAGCTGCCTGCATATTGGGCGGAGTATCTATAATAATAAAATCGTATTCTTTACTTAAAATTTCTAATTTAGGTTTTGGGTTGTCTTCATACAAAGGAATTACAAAATCATTTAAAGTATTACCTAAATCAGCCCAGAATATTGCATCTGGTTTATCTTTATCCATATCACATAACAGGGCTTTTTTACCCTTTTCTAATAATGCACCTAGTATGTTTATACTACTTGTTGTTTTTGTAGCACCACCTTTTGTTTGAGTAATAGATATTATATGTG
>NZ_JARJFB010000275.1:0-661 GCF_034554655.1 Candidatus Megaera venefica | reverse complement strand
AAGGAAATCAGGATTAGCAGATCAAATAGGATTTAGGGATGAGTAAATGGCAAATTAAATTTACTCCAAGAGCAGAAAAGAAGTTTTTTAAACTTTCTTCCGACACCCAAAAGTCAGTACTTGATTATTTATATAATAGAATATTAAAACTTGATAACCCTAAACTTTTTGGCAAGCCTTTGGTTTCTAACAAGAAAGGTTTATGGCGTTATCGATTGGATAAATTTAGAATAATTTGTAAACTAGAAGAGGATAAACTTGTTGTTTTGGTAGTTGCGTTAGCTAAGCGAGATGTGGTTTACGAAGATTGAAATACATAATACTTGACGTATTTATTTCTTCGGTATAATTTGGGTGAGTTCTGTCTTGCATTGACTACGTTGGCTCTCGTCGACTAGTCGGAGACAGAACACTTCGTACTTGACGCATTTTTTCATTTGGTGTAGCTTAGAATAGTTCTACTTTGATTATTAATGCTCTAGCTCTTGTTAGTTAATCGATGTAGAACGGCTCCCTGATTTTTCAAAAAAGCCTAAAATCTCTTAACGAAAACCCGCCCCAAAATTAGTCGCATAACGTTTCTTAGTCTCTCCGTCAAAACTCTAAATTTTTGATATAATTTCAAGAATTTCAAAAATAAATCACCGCACATTCATTTTTT
>NZ_JARJFB010000274.1:0-671 GCF_034554655.1 Candidatus Megaera venefica | reverse complement strand
AACTCTATTTTACCAGTAGTTTTTTAGCCTTCATTAGTAAATTTTCTCAAATTTCGTTGGTAATCTTTATACTGAACCTGACTATAATAGGAATATTAATGAGTTGGCAAACTACATTGATAATGATTGTATCTGGCTTATCGTTATCTTTGTTTAGTTACCAATTTTATATGGGGAATACTCCTAACATTGCCGAAGAGTTGTATAGTCTTAAATTGCAGATTATCTATATATTATTTATAATAAGTGGATTTTTATTAGCATTCTTAAAACCAAAACAAGAGCAGTATGAACTCACTGAGCAGAAGGCTTATCACCTTGGAGAGCAAATATATAATAGGGATGAGGAATTAGAGAAATTAATCGAGGTTAAGAATGAATTTCTACGTAACTTGGAACACGAAGCTCATACACCTATTGTTGGTATTACAAGTATGGGGCAGATTCTTTTTGAGAGCTATGACAAGTTAACTGACAATCAAAGGAGAAAAGGCTTGGAAGAGATAGCAAAAAGCTCTGAGCGATTATCCAGCCTTGTTAATAATATGATCGATCTCTCTAAACTCTTAAGTCTTAATTATACATTAGATAAAAAGTCTCTCCGTCAAAACTCTAAATTTTTGATATAATTTCAAGAATTTCAAAAATAAATCACCGCACATTCATTTTTT
>NZ_JARJFB010000273.1:0-735 GCF_034554655.1 Candidatus Megaera venefica | reverse complement strand
ACACAGACACGATCGGCTAAAGAAAGGCCTTGAGGCTGTACAAGAGGATGTAGTTTAGCTACTTGTTCAGCTTGCTCTAAATCAAAAGGAACAATGGTTGTAACAATATCCGCAATTAGAGCAAGTCCTTCTTCTGGGGTAATATTTGTTCGCTGTAATACGCTTAGAGTTTCCGTAACGTTTACAACTGACATAACAGAAAATTTTAACAACGGCTTTATGATTTCTGCACCAGTTTCTTCTTGAATAAGTGCTAATAAAGCAGAAGCATCTAGTATGACTCTATTATTCATATTTTGCCTCATTTCGTCGCATAGTTATTAATTCATCAGTAAGCGAAATATCTTGGCCAGTGGTGTTTATATAATTCTTTACCTTATTTTGTAGTGTTCGTAAAGCTTGCTCCGCTGTAGTAAGGTATATTAGATTATCTTCCATATGCAATATAATGTCATCTCCGGTTTCTAGGTGGAGGTTTTGACGAAAAGCTGTCGGAATGATTATTCTTCCACCTTTTCCTAATTTTGTTCTTACAGCTTTCATAGGGATAATTCTTTTTTAAATTAATGATTATAATAAAGTATACCATATTATTTAATTATGTCATTAATATTAATTGAGGCATAACAATTTATTATTGTCAAAAGTACAAGAAGAGTTATTGACGGTTAAGAAAGTATCTATGGCAGTTGTATAAAACTCTAGTACAAACAAACTACAGTTTTGCCGTACCGC
>NZ_JARJFB010000272.1:0-854 GCF_034554655.1 Candidatus Megaera venefica | reverse complement strand
ATCGTAAGGGTTGCCATGAAAAGATTTAATGCCTAGAACAAAGTTACCTCGGCCGCTTACTGCAATCCCAACTTTATTGCCAAATTCATAGGGTTTATTTAATTTGCCCTTGCCGATACACTCTACCTCAGGAGCATGAAAGCTATAAGATTTCTTCTTAATTTTAAAGCATAATCTGACAAACTTATAAACACTGGATTTCCAAGTATTTCTCTAATAGATTGTTCTGTCATTTTTTCCTCTATTATATTTTCCCCTGATATATCTTCAGGAGTGATACTGGACTGATATTTAATTATTTAATCTTTTTTGTTACAAGCATCTTTAAGCTTCTGACCCACCTTAAACTTAGGTTGGTTATAAGCAGCAATTTCCAACGCCTGACCTGTGCGAGGATTGCGACCTGTTCTTGCCGCAACTTTACTTACACTAAAATTACCGAAACCGATTAATGATATTTCATTCCCTTTCCCGATAGCGTCAATTACCGAAGAGGTGAACATGTCGATGGTTTTCTCGGCCTCTACCTGAGTAGATTGATGTTGCTCTGCTATATGTTTTACAAATTCTGCTTTATTCATTTACTTATCCCCATTGTTTAATTTGTTATTTAAATGCTCAGCAACTAGTTGCATCGCCGCGACATCAGTTTCTTGCTCCTTTTGTATAAGAATATATTTACCGCCTGTTCTAGCTTCAATCCACCTTCCAAGCTCTATGATCGACAGCTCTTTATCTGCGGAATACAGCCAATTTAATAGTATAGATTTATTAATTGTATCTTCTTTATCTATAGGTTTCATCGGCTTATTTTACTTCACTTGTTGTAGAATCGCCTAAACTATTGTTAGAAT
>NZ_JARJFB010000271.1:0-873 GCF_034554655.1 Candidatus Megaera venefica | reverse complement strand
GCTTATTGTGAACATAGGCGTTTTGCCCAACTAATTTTATCTTGATATTTTATATCATTTTTAAGGTATTGAGGATTATAAGAAAACCTACTATAAGCATCAAAAACTTCTATGGGTATATTAATAGAAGAGCGATATATTGTAGAACGTAAGTAATTAATTTCTTCAGCTACATTCTCTTCGATCACTTCAATAGACCAAGCTTTGTAATCATTTGTTTGATGATTTTCCCATCTATAACCTCGTTCTCTAAGCAAATCCTTACAATTATAATGAGCGCCTACGGCCCATAATTTAAATCTTAATTTCAAGGCATTGGTAAGTAACTGTTTCAAAACTAATTCTTGAGAGCAAGGTAGTTCTTGTGCTAAAATATGTATTCCTGCAAGGCAATCAATAACGGCTCTATGTCCTTCATAAAAGAAATTATATTTATAAGCAATATATTCTAACTTATAACTGCTAATCCCCTCTTGATTCCATTGAACATCAAACATTGTACAGCTCCAAGCTTTAGGAGGAATAGAGGGAAAGGTCTTCTCAAAAAATGTTCTGTCGAATTGAGCATTATGAGCAATAATCAGATCTACATCCTGTAAATAAGTAGCTAATTCAGTTTCATCTATATTATGACCTTTTACCGTATCATTCGTTATGCCTGTAAGTCTGCTAATAAACTCTGAAATTGGTACCTGCGGGTCTTGATACTGATTAAAATCTTCCAGTAAATGGAAGATTTTACCATCTTCAGTATATTCAAACTTCACCATTCCTAATTCAATGATCTTATCTGTAGAATAGGACAAGCCAGTAGCTTCAATATCTAAAAACACTCCAGTAAATATAGGAGAAGTAGGGTTACCTGTATTATAA
>NZ_JARJFB010000270.1:0-886 GCF_034554655.1 Candidatus Megaera venefica | reverse complement strand
TTTCTTATGGATTTGACCAAGCTTTTTATCTTGCAACCCTTATATTTGTTGCCTTGTGGGAGTTTCGGTGGATGGACAATTAAGTTGACATAGCGTAATTTATTACAGAACAATTATCATTCCCGCGTAGGCGGGAATGATATAAAAAAGTGGCTTCATCAAGTTATCCTGAATCTAAGCAAATTGAACTTAGATTTTTAATAGATTTATTTTTTTGAACCGAAAGATAGGCCAGCAAACTTTTTATTAAAGTCACTGACATTTTTATTTGATTGGTTAACCATATTGATTACGTTCTTATTCCAAGCAGGATGCTCACGAAAATCAACGTCCATTAAAATTTCTCCTGATTTCAGAGTTGACATAGTCGAGAACTCATCATTACGAATTTTAATTTTTAGACCTTTATATTCAGGGTGTATATTTTTTCTCATGCAGCTAACTCTTTTTTCTTCTTAAAGATTTCTCTTTTTACTTTTTTAGCTTTATCCGACATCATAGAATCGTTAGCTTTAAGAATAAATAAATCAAAGCCACCGTTTTTCTCAACGGTTCTCAAAGCTCTTGCCACTACTTTTAACCTATATTTTTGTCCAGTAATTTCGCTTTTATACTCTACTGTTTTGATATTAGGCTCAAAGCGTCTTCTAGTTTTTCTTTGTGAGTGCGATACGTTATTCCCATACTGCACTGCAACACCAGTTAATTCACATTTGCGAGACATGTCAGATTCCCATAAAATTACGTTTAATGATAGGGAGAATATAGATTTTTGCTCTATCTGTCAAGCACCTATTGTATCATTATTTAGTCTCTCCGTCAAAACTCTAAATTTTTGATATAATTTCAAGAATTTCAAAAATAAATCACCGCACATTCATTTTTT
>NZ_JARJFB010000269.1:0-905 GCF_034554655.1 Candidatus Megaera venefica | reverse complement strand
CACTTCTTCGTTTCTGCATCTTTTTGTCATCGTTTGACAAAGTTTTTTTGGTCTTTGCAGTAAAAACCTTACCCTTTATAACACACATAGCTAATCAACACATTTGCACCAAAGTTCAAGCTGAGAAAACTATAGATATGTTTATTTCTTCTGTAATTGATGCTATGAGACAAGGCAATGAAATCTCTTTTGTAGGTTTTGGTAAATTCTATACTACTAAAATAAAGGCTAGAACTGGTCGTAACCCAAGAACAGGAGACTTTCCATCTATTTGTGTAAATTCGATTATAGGCACTTAAATTCTCCCTTCGAATTTGATCATAAAATGAGCCATAGCCTCACCCCAATTTTGAATTGGCATAGTCCATTTTCGAGTAATGTAATTAATTGTCAAGTATAACATCTTAAACACAGATTCATCGTTGGGAAAAACTCTCTTGTTTTTAGTAACCTTACGTAGTCCCTCCGTCAAAACTCTCCCCGCCTGAATTAACAAGGGGTTTCATGTCATAAACAGCTTACAAAATCCATAAGAAAATGGTATAATTACCGCATAAAGCTTACGGATTTTAAAATTATGCCTATAGAAAATATTACTTTTCTCCAAAAACAAGAAAGGTTATTTGAAGAGAAATTATCTACAAAACTAAATCCTAAAAACAAGTTATATAAACTAAGGGATTTAGTAAATTGGTCTGAACTTGAAGCCAGAGCATTGCCTAACATTGAAATCAAGCAATTTGGTAGAAATAAGAAAGATCATAGAGTAATGCTAGCACTATCAATGCTTCAAGCTATGTACAACGGTTCTGATTCGTTTACGGAGGAAGAGCTAAAGGAAAATATTTATTGGCAATATTTTTGTGGTTATGAATATTTGCAGCAAGATCTTGATGTGTCTGAAG
>NZ_JARJFB010000268.1:0-918 GCF_034554655.1 Candidatus Megaera venefica | reverse complement strand
GTATTATGTTATTAGAACAGCTAAAAAGATCATTAGGCTGAATTCAAACAATAAGCCTAACGAACTAAGAGTAGCTTGATAACAATTTTTAAGATAAATCAATAGTTAAATAATCACATAATCTATTAAACACTAAAGTATGTTTATTTCTATCCTTGAATTTTTATTAGGTATATACTACTTAAAGGTAAGTGTAACTCTCTTACACGATATAATTACATATAATTGGAGATAAATTATGCACATACAAGTATCAGGACAGCACATTTCTATTGGCAATTCAATTCAGGAATATGTAATTGAAAAGCTATCCAACATAGTAAAAAAATACTTTGCTGGAGCACAGAGTGGGCATGTACATTTTTCTAAGCAAGGACGAGAATTTGGTTGCGATATAGTGGTTAATGAAGGGACAGGAAGGCATATGATAATGAAGAGTAACTGCTTTTCTGATGAAATATATAACTCGTTTGATATTGCGCTTAGTAAGCTTGAGAGGCAGCTTAGGCGTTATAAATCGAAATTAAATAATCATAGTGATCGCGCAAAACTTTCCGAAATAACTTCCGAAGCAGTAAAATATATAATTTCTCATGATCATTCAGGTGAAAAGGAGTTTAATGTAGATAACCCTGCAATAGTTGCTGAAAAACCAGCTAAGATTTTATCTCTTTCTGTAGGAGAGGCTGTCATGAAGATGGATTTGGAAAACCTACCAGCTTTGTTATTTGAGAACGTGAAAACAAAAAGAGTGAATGTCGTTTATTATAGAAAAGATGGTAATATTTCTTGGGTAGATACAAAGTAGTGACTTGTTAAATAAGCCTAAATTTAGAGATACGAGACTTTCCATCTATTTGTGTAAATTCGATTATAGGCACTTAAATTCTCCCTTCGAATTTGATCATAAAATGAGCC
>NZ_JARJFB010000267.1:0-949 GCF_034554655.1 Candidatus Megaera venefica | reverse complement strand
CAAGGGATTGGTTGTATAACTGTGTTTGCCACTTTGTCATGTGGTTTGGCTTATAAAGCTTATTATGATAAGGATATATGGGCTGGCATAAGTTCTGTAGGTTGTGTAGCTATAACAGGGTTGGTAACAAATAATCTTATAGCCTTTTGGAGTGAAAATGTTGCCGATAACATAATCGGGGATATTATGGATTATTCCTTAGGTCATTGAGGCCTACTTCCCATCCAAAGAATTTTAGTATTTTGAGTAAAATCCCTGGTGCGCAATCATTGAGATATGCACAACCAGGTAATTTTCTTATATATCAATTTTATCTTCGTCTAGGTGCGTCTTTTCATAATTTTCGTGGCGCATTTGGGCTTCTATGCAAAGAGTGGCTACTGGCCGTGCTTCAAGGCGTCTGAGACCGATTTTTTCACCTGTTTCTTCACAGTAACCATAATCGTTTTTATTTATTTTTACAATTGTATGCTCAATTTTATCGATTAATTTTCTATAACGGTCTCTAGTTCTAAGCTCAATGCTTGTTTCTGTTTCAACGCTTGCCCGATCAGTAAGATCAGGTTCATTCCAATTCTCTTCTTTAAGGTGATCAAGTGTATCGCGCGATTCTTCTAATAACTCTTCTCTCCAGGTTTGCAATTTTTGTTTGAAATATTCAAGCTGCATTGGGTTCATGTATTCTTCGTCTTCAGAAGGTTTATAACCAGCTGGTAAAATGATTTTTTCCATATGTTCCCTTTAAAAATTTATACAAACCCAATATAACGCATAAGCAAAAATTAACGCAAGAATATTTTGTTAAAAATTTTCTTTGGATTCAGGGTGCGCTTTATCGTATACAGATTCAAGGTGCAATTGGTTAATTTTCGTGTATCTTTGAGTTGTAGAAAGGCTTTGATGGCCAAGTAAATCCTGAATTGATCGAAGATCCGCTCCGTTTTCTAGT
>NZ_JARJFB010000266.1:0-957 GCF_034554655.1 Candidatus Megaera venefica | reverse complement strand
ACTGACATAGGTGCAATAATTGGGGCTAACCCTTCTTATAGAACAGCACTTGACGTCTATTTGGATAAAACCTCGGAAGGTGTAGTAGAAGTTACAAGCGAACCTGCATATTGGGGCAGCATGCTAGAACCCGTCATAGCGGAGGAATATTCCAGGCGCACGGGTTTTAATGTAGAAGTGCCTGTAGGACTAATTCGCCATAAAGATCATAAGTTTATAGCGGCAAATATTGACCGCTGGGCTAATGGAGGCGGCCATATACTAGAATGCAAAACTGCAGGCTTTATGAAAGCTCATGAATGGGGCGAGGTTGGCACGGATCAAATCCCTGAGTCCTATAAATACCAAGTTGCTTATTATGCAGCAATTACCGGAGTATCAAGAGTAGATATTGCAGTACTAATCGGCGGGCAGGAGTTCCGTATATATCAATATCTAAAAGATAAGGAGATGGAAGACAAGCTAATTCGAGCTGCCATACTCTTCTGGAATAAGTATATATTGACAAATACTCCTCCTGCTCCAAAAACAGATGCGGACACGGCTAAACTCTTCCCAAAGGGAAATGGTCTTGAGGTAAGAGCCGATGATACTATTTTGCAAAAGATAGACATGCTTCAAGATCTAAAGGCTAAAGAATCTTTTGTTATAAAAGAAATGGAGCATTTGCAAATAGAGGTCAAAAACTATATGCAAGATGCCGAACTATTAATAGATAATGTAGGTCATTTAAGAGCTACGTGGAAGAATAGAAAAGGCTCAAAACGTCTAGATATTAAGACTTTAGCAGAAGAGCATAACGAGATATACAAGCAATATTTAAAAGAGGGTGAAGCTTATCGGGTTTTTGCCTTAAAACAATAAAATATGAGAGGTTATATGGGTCAGTTAGTTAGAAATACTACGCAAGGAAGTTCAATAGAAGCAATGGATAAGTTGCTTAAATATTCAGAAATA
>NZ_JARJFB010000265.1:0-973 GCF_034554655.1 Candidatus Megaera venefica | reverse complement strand
TGAATTTATTAAAACAATATTGGATATACTATCGTCAATTTCTGACATCAGCACAGATACAACCAAGGAATATATTGGTTTGTACAAAGGTAGAATAATGTTTGGCAAGATAATGGACCAAAAGATTTTTCTATTAAATCATGTCTATATATTTACTGAAGTAGAAAATACACTAATAACTAGACTACTTAAACCAAAATTAGAAAGAGACACAGCTGATCTAGATATATTTTTACTTCAATCTACTAAGGCTTGGTGGTTAGCTTGCGGTGAACTAATAAATACTTCAAATATACGTGCTGTTTTAAAAAAAATTTAACACATGATACAAAAAATGACTGCCTCAGTTGATAGATATGTAGGGAAGAGAATATACTCGCTGAGACTTTCTCATGGGCTTTCTCGTGCCCAGCTCTCGAAGAGTATTGGCCTTACTCCCCAACAAGTAGAAAAATATGAAAAAGGCAGAAACAGAATTTATGTAAGTAGATTGCTTCTAATTGCAAAAGCTTTATCAAAAGATATATCTTATTTTGTCGCAGGGCTAGAGTCTAATGATAATGAACCTGTAGTAACACATCATCAACGTATGTGCATCGAAGTATCACGTAACTTTTGAGAATCTAGAATCCTGATCATCAAGCTGCTGTTAATACATTGATAAAGTCATTAGCTAGGTAGATGTTGAAGAGTAGCGGACTTAAGAAACACATAACACTTGACGATTTCAGTCTTTCGATGTAACCTGAGATAGTTCTGTCAGCGATAAAATGATATAGCTGCATTTGTATCAAGACAGAACACCTCCCTACTTTTAAAAATCTCCTAAAACTGTTAAGGAAAAACTACCCTAAATTGTACTAGTTGAAATTTAATCTTACAGTTGTTAAAATAATAAAGAAAACAATTGGAGATTAAAATGAATTTAAATCAAAAACTAATAAAACCAAAAATAGGATTACTAGAACTAGGA
>NZ_JARJFB010000264.1:0-1068 GCF_034554655.1 Candidatus Megaera venefica | reverse complement strand
ACAGTGATAATTCTACTTACAATCAGATAGGATAAATTATAGTGTCTGTAAGATTAAGTCTTGATTTGTACACTTTAATTAAGCTTTACACATATCAATGATTTTTGCAACTAAATTGCTAATACCTTTATGTATTTGTGTTAATGGTGCATCTAACATAAAAGCTGGAGTAGTAACTAATTTATTAGCTTCATCTACAACAATATCATAAGCATAGCAAGTCTCTTCTTTTGCCCCTATTTTATTTACAAGCTCATTTTCTTCACCAAGAGTAATTTTAATTTTAGCCTGCTCTTTTAAGGCCAGAGCTAAAATAGCAGGCGAAATACATATTGCACCAATTGGCTTTGATGATTTATAAAATTGTACAATTATTTCTTTTAACTCCCTTATTACCTTACCATGTTCATTTTTAAGTGCTAAATCTGATAAGTTAATTGCAGCACCAGAACCACCAGGAAGTATCAATGCATCAAAATCTTTTACATACAATTTGCTTAAGGATTGAATTTTACCACGAGCAATACGTGCAGATTCTACAAGAATATTACGTTCTTCTGGCATTTCTTCTCCGGTTAAGTGATTTATTACATAGTGTTGGTTTTTACTAGGAGCAAAAATTTTAACATCTGCATTGTTTTTATCTAATTCAAGTAATGTAAAAGCTGTTTCAAAAATTTCAGCTCCATCTAAAGATCCGCACCCAGAAATTACTACAGCAACCTTTGTCATAATATTCTCTTAATAAAAAATTTATACCTGAGAATACCCTTAAAATAGAAGAAAAATCTATATTTTTAAAGTAAGTTAAAACTTTATTGGATCTGAAAAGCTTTCTCTAGCCAAATTTGCCACAAATTTTGTACTAGCATAGATTAATTATAGTCTCCTGTTATTACAAAAAATAATTTTCTATCTCTTTTTTAAGGTCCATTATTTTTAAGTTAAAGCTATTATCCAAAGAATCAATTTTTAATATTAATTCAATATCTCTAAGTAACTTTCTTACTTGCTTTTCTATAGCTTTAGTTTTTAACTTTTTATTAGCTTATTGCTTTAGTTTTTCAG
>NZ_JARJFB010000263.1:0-1089 GCF_034554655.1 Candidatus Megaera venefica | reverse complement strand
AAGATTAGGAATTATCCAACTCGTGTTCCTATAACTTTTGAAGGGAAAGAAGGTAGTATTGTTCTTGACCAAATTCGGACTATAGACAAATCTAGGATAATACGAAATCTTGGAACATTAGACACCCAAACTGCAACTTTAGTTTTAGAAGCTTTAAATAAAATATTCAGCTAATACGCATTAAATTCTAAATTCAAAAATCAACTAATCGTCTTAATTTGTGCAGAATACTATTTAATTCAGTAGAAGTTGTTTGTGCCAATCGAGGATGAATAACCCGATTTATAGTAATTGATCTACAATGTTCTACCAAAGCATAACTTGTCACTTTTAAATTATCTCTAACTTCTAATTCAACGTGTAAGTGTTTGAATTCTGGTTGTGATTGACTACTAAGAGGACAAATAAAAATAATAGGAGGAATCTGATTAAGTATTACTTGTGAGTTTAGGATTATTATCGGGCGTATTTTGCCTATTTCCTCGCCTTTAGCAGGATCAAGTCTGGCCAGATAAATACCGCCTCTAGTTAGGATCTTTTCTTGCTCCACCATTCCTCTTCTTCCTCAGGTAAAGCTGAATTCAATCCCTCCATCAGCAATTTTGTATCTTCTTGGTATTTTTTGGATTTCTTCATTGCAGCAAAGCTTTTAATAATATTGTTTTGTTCAAGCTGAACCTGAAAATTATTTAACTCATGCACGACTGCTTGACGTATAAATTCAGTTCTAGATACTCCTAGCTTTTTTGCTACTTCACTTGTAACTTTCACTATGTTATCAGGAAAATTAATCGATAAGTTTGTCATATTAAAACATATATTATTTGATATAGTTTTTAATATATCAAGAACAAGTGATTATTTCAAATAGAATCAATAAACCTCACTATCTAGTCTTCATAAACTACATCTCGCTTAGCTATCTTTACTATCAAAATAACTAGCTTATCTTCTTCTAGCTTGCAGATTATTCTGAATTTATCCACTCGATAACGCCATAAACCTTTGTTTTTACCCCTTAAAGCTTTACCTGAGGAAGAAGAGGAATGGTGGAGCAAGAAAAGATCCTAACTAGAGGCGGTATTTATC
>NZ_JARJFB010000262.1:0-1114 GCF_034554655.1 Candidatus Megaera venefica | reverse complement strand
GGATTTTGTAAGCTGTTTATGACATGAAACCCCTTGTTAATTCAGGCGGGGAGAGTTTTGACGGAGGGACTACGTAATGTTATAATAACAATCATTAACATTAATTAAACAAACTATTGCACTTTACTATTAATTATGTTAGTGTCTAATGCGGGATTATCTCATTTTAATTTATCTATATTAATTATTAAGTTTATTGGATTGTAAGGTTATGGCACGTAAGAACGATTATATAATAGAAGTTGATAAGTATATAGGCGGTAGAATATACTCTTTGAGACTTGCTCAAGGTTTTTCTCGTCAACAACTATCGAAAATTATTGGCGTTACACATCAACAACTACAAAAATACGAAAAAGGTACGAACAGAATTTCTGTAGGTAGGTTGGTTTTAATCGCTAAAGCTTTGTCTACAGATACTTCTTATTTTTACGAAGGGCTAGAAGCTGCTGACAATAGTGAGCCTATGGTAACGCAGCACCAACGCATGTGCATCGAAGTATCTCGTAATTTTATGAAAATAGAGAACTCTGATCATCAAACAGCTGTCAATACATTGATTAAATCACTCTCTAAAATAGCCTAGCTTGTTAACTCACTGGGGTTTAGTGTAACAAATGAATATTTTTGTAAATTAGAACAAAAATTTGTTATCCTGAACTTAGTTGGTCCCTCCGTCAAAACTCTCCCCGCCTGAATTAACAAGGGGTTTCATGTCATAAACAGCTTACAAAATCCATAAGAAAATGGTATAATTACTGCATAAAGCTTACGGATTTTAAAATTATGCCTATAGAAAATATTACTTTTCTCCAAAAACAAGAAAGGTTATTTGAAGAGAAATTATCTACAAAACTAAATCCTAAAAACAAGTTATATAAACTAAGGGATTTAGTAAATTGGTCTGAACTTGAAGCCAGAGCATTGCCTAACATTGAAATCAAGCAATTTGGTAGAAATAAGAAAGATCATAGAGTAATGCTAGCACTATCAATGCTTCAAGCTATGTACAACGGTTCTGATTCGTTTACGGAGGAAGAGCTAAAGGAAAATATTTATTGGCAATATTTTTGTGGTTATGAATATTTGCAGCAAGATCTTGATGTGTCTGAAG
>NZ_JARJFB010000261.1:0-1123 GCF_034554655.1 Candidatus Megaera venefica | reverse complement strand
GAATTTAAGCAAAACAATGTATGTCTTATCTCGTTCACAAGATGTATAGAAATTAACAGATAATTATCTTGATAACTATAACGTTATATGTTACAGTCTTACTAAGGAAATATATTTAAGATATGATCAAAACTTTTCGCCATAAAGGTCTAAACAATTTCTTTAATAATGGCGATACTACAAAAATACAAAGCGATCATATAAAGAAACTCAGGTTATTATTGGCTAACTTGAATGCTGCAACTAATGTAGAAAACATGAATTTACCAGGGCTCGGACTGCACAAGCTGCAAGGTAATATGAAAGACTTCTGGTCAATTAAAATTAATGGTAATTGGCGTCTGATATTTCGGTTTAGTAATGGAGATGCATATGACGTTGATTATTTAGATTATCATTAAAGCGAGGTAACTATGTTCAATCCCCCACATCCAGGCAGCATATTAAAAGAATTGTATTTAGAGCCTTTAAATTTAACTGTCACTGAGGCATCTTTATCGCTTGGAGTTACCCGTAAAACTTTATCATTTCTAATCAATGAAAGATCTAGCGTTAGTTCTTCTATGGCTATTCGTTTATCCGCAGCATTTCCAAACACTAGCCCTGAATACTGGCTTAACCTCCAGCAACAGTATGATATCTGGAATGCCAAAAAAAGTATCGATGTTTCTCACATTAAAATATTACTGCGCCGGTCAGCTTAATTTAAGATAATGAGCGTTATCCAGTCAAAACTATAGTCCAATTCTTCACTTTGAACCCTGGTAAATGAAGAGTTTAAAACAAATCTGAATGAGTTCCCGTGCGCTCTAATCTAAGAACTTCATTATCTAAATAGAAAATAAGCAACCAGTCTGGTTCAATATGGCATTCCCAATAATTTTTATATTTACCGGATAATTTATGTAAAGAGTATTTTTCTGGCAGTAATAAACGGGGTTCTATCCCTTTATTAGCGTTATCTAATAATAAGCTTACAGCATCAAACATCTTTTGTGCACATCTACCACGCTTGAGCATTAATTTAAATTCTTTTTTATAAAGATTAGCTTTCCGTATTATTACTATCGGTTTTAAATCCACACGGACCGGCAGAAGGCAACAACTCCGAACGAAGTAATGC
>NZ_JARJFB010000260.1:0-1153 GCF_034554655.1 Candidatus Megaera venefica | reverse complement strand
TATTTTATTCCTCTTAGTTATATTAATTGATTATATAACCTATAAGGAATTTACACACTTAGATGGACAGACCCATGCTTATACCAGAATTTATCATTTAGTTTTACTGATGATTTTACGCCCTGTAATAATAAATAACTAACATTATCCAAATTACCGAAATTCGTTTTATAAGCATTTCTATAAATTTTTTCTGCCGTTTCGTAATATTCTATAGCTTCCTTAAAATTATTGGTTGCAGCCGATATATCGCCTATCACCGCTAAAATTGAAGCAAGCTCGGTATCTTTAGAATCTTGAGGAGGAGTTGCGTTTTCAGGTTTGGTTAATAATATTTTTTCTACTAAACTCGCGTGACTCATAGCCTCTTCTGTTTTGTTTAGACCTAATTCACTTCTTGCTAATTGAGTTAATATACGAGCAATTAAATATTCGTTAGTATTGCGATCATGCTCTTTCTTATATAACTCCGTCATAATTTGATAAGCTTCTTGAAAATTCTGCAAATAGTTTAAGATTTCTGCTTTAAGAACGTAGTAAATACCTCCCGAACTATGTTGCATTAAGTCTTGTTCCGCTGTAATAACTTTATTTATAAAATTCAAAGCTTCTTTATAATTGCCTTGAGCTAAAAATATCCTCGCTTTTACGTATAATAATCTATTCGCATTTACTTCTCCTAAATTTTGAGCATTTATTTTTTCTATTATTGGAATAATTTCCTCTGCTGCAGCTATGTTGCCTCGTGATATTTCCGTTAACGCAATAATATCATAAACTCCTGTTTCCATTCTGGGGTAGTCTTTAACTTCCTGCAGTACCGCTTTTGCTTTATTAAAATAAACGCTATCCTCGTACATGCCCATTAATGCTAAATACCAGCTATATGCCGCTTTTGTATCATTATTCATCAATGATACATCAAAAACTTTTTTCGCCGATTGACCTGCATTAAACCTGAGGTCAAATCGATCTGTTGCCAACGTAGTGATACCAATTCAGAAACACGCAATCCGTGACGATAAGCTAACAAAATCATCGTCGCATCTCTATGGCTGTGTCGACCTTGTTTTTTTGAAGCGTCAATAAGTTGATCGATTTCATGCGGAGTTAAAAACTCACGTTCACGACGCTCAATATTTGCAATTTTTTT
>NZ_JARJFB010000259.1:0-1156 GCF_034554655.1 Candidatus Megaera venefica | reverse complement strand
CTATGGCTCATTTTATGATCAAATTCGAAGGGAGAATTTAAGTGCCTATAATCGAATTTACACAAATAGATGGAAAGTCTCTCTTTTTGGGGATGTAGGAATGTACGACCTATTCTTACATAAACAAGATAGGGCTTATACTATACCTCAGTTATATGATTTTGTAGCAGAAGCTGGGCTTAATTTTGTTGATTTTAACGACCCTTATAACCGATTAATATTAAGGCTTGAGAATTATATTAAGGATCCTGCGCTCTTAGAGGAGCTTAAAAAAAGAGATATTATTGATCAACAAGCAATGTGTGAAATTATCGCTGGTAGTATAGTCAAGCATCAGTTTTTTGTTTCTAACCAGAAATCCTCAATTGCATCTTTTGAAGATCTTGATAATGTGCCATATTTTTATAATGCAAAGAGTGTTGTAAAGGATATTTATGGCTATTTAGAAAGAAATCACTCGGCTATTAGTGTTAATTTTCCTTTGCAATATCAAACATTAGGTGATGTTACTGTAACTCTACCAGTAACTAGTTTTACAAAATATTTGTTTAAATATATGATTGATGAAACGATGAGCTTTAGAGAAATTTTCGATGCTGCAATGACCGATATGGATAAAAAAATTGAAGATAAATTGTTAATTGAACAAGTAAAAAATACCCTGGCCATTCTGCACAACGCTGGGGTGTTATTGCTTAGAAATAAAAATGTTGGCCCGTTTCCTATGCTCTCTAATTAAAATAAGATGTAGCATTTTTATAGTCATAATTATCTTGATCAATTGCACATTTTGATTAGTAATGGGCCGCTGACGTTGCTTATTGTTAAAGTTGATACTACTTCTTGAGCAACGTTGCAAAGCTCCATTCATAATTATCAATACATAGTACAGAGCAGAATCGGTCTCCCCAGAATGAATCATGTGGTTCTATAAGGCTTTTTGCGCCATTTAAAATTGCTTGTGCGTATAATTTGTCAGCATCTTGGCAATAAATATACATGTTAATAGGCATCTCAATCCCGTGAGTTTTTGGTGATTTTTTTGTGGTACCATACGCTCCTTCTGGACAGAACATTATTAAAGCGTCATCTTTTTTCATGGACACATGCTGTGGTTTACCATCGTCGCTTTTTACCACTTCCTCTATGACGAAGC
>NZ_JARJFB010000258.1:0-1208 GCF_034554655.1 Candidatus Megaera venefica | reverse complement strand
CTTCAGACACATCAAGATCTTGCTGCAAATATTCATAACCACAAAAATATTGCCAATAAATATTTTCCTTTAGCTCTTCCTCCGTAAACGAATCAGAACCGTTGTACATAGCTTGAAGCATTGATAGTGCTAGCATTACTCTATGATCTTTCTTATTTCTACCAAATTGCTTGATTTCAATGTTAGGCAATGCTCTGGCTTCAAGTTCAGACCAATTTACTAAATCCCTTAGTTTATATAACTTGTTTTTAGGATTTAGTTTTGTAGATAATTTCTCTTCAAATAACCTTTCTTGTTTTTGGAGAAAAGTAATATTTTCTATAGGCATAATTTTAAAATCCGTAAGCTTTATGCGGTAATTATACCATTTTCTTATGGATTTTGTAAGCTGTTTATGACATGAAACCCCTTGTTAATTCAGGCGGGGAGAGTTTTGACGGAGGGACTAAAAACACGGTCATACCGGACTTGATCCGGTATCTTCTTTTGCTACCCGAGACCATAGAAACAAGTTCAGGATTACTTTTTCTGGGGAATGTTATATAGTTAATGGGATTTAGTAGGTACTATAAGAATGGTGGGCTTGAGAAGACTTGAACTTCCGACCTCACGCTTATCAGGCGTGCGCTCTAACCAGCTGAGCTACAAGCCCATTCCTAGAGCGCGAATTTTATTATATTAGAACAAATTAGTCAAGGGTAAATACAAGCATTTGAGGTTAAATTCGAATCATAAACGGCATATTTGATTACTTAAATGAAAATATACGTATAATTATAGAAAAAACAGCTATGAATATGTTTAAAAATAAAATATAATAACCAGCTAATATTAAGGTTTAATATTAGAATTCAAAAATTTAGGTAAATATATTATGCAAACAGGAACAGTAAAATGGTTTAACGCTAGCAAAGGTTATGGCTTCATTGAACCTAGCGACAAATCAAAAGATGTTTTTCTTCACATCTCAGCTGTAGAGCAATCTGGATTAAGAGATTTAAGCGATGGTCAAAAAATCAGCTTTAACACTGAATCTCAAAATGGCAAAATCTCAGCCGTTGATATTAAATTAATGTAATATCAATATCTAAGAAGAATATACCGTTAATTCGGCATATTCTTCTTAGTAGCTAGTCCATCCACCGAAACTCCCACAAGGCAACAAATATAAGGGTTGCAAGATAAAAAGCTTGGTCAAATCCATAAGA
>NZ_JARJFB010000257.1:0-1237 GCF_034554655.1 Candidatus Megaera venefica | reverse complement strand
ATTTTATGGACGTATTTTGTGGACTGGTTTGAGGCATGGATTTGAAATGAATAGTGCAAGTCCAAGAAACGGCCGTTTTTTAGACTGAGTAAATCTATAAATTTATTGCGTAATTTATCTAAATGACATATTATAATAAATGATAGATAACTTAAACAAGTATTTGGTATAGATTATGAAAAAATTAGTAACAAATATGGATCAACATGGCAGGGTATTGATTCCATCGGAAATAAGAGAAAGGCTTAATATACAACCTGGTGATAAAGTTAATCTAGAAGTTTATGAAAATGAGCTAAAAATAATTAGTGCTAATCAAATAATAGATGAGATGCATGCAATCTTTACAAAAAACCAAAATAGTAGAAAAGATTCAGTGGTAGATGATTTTATAAACAGAAAGCATGAAGAATACCAAATAGAAGAAGAGAGAAGTATAAAAAATGGCAAATAAAATAGTTTTTGATTCCTCTGCCCTTATAATGTTATTTGCAAAAGAACTCGGATATGAATCCATAAGGCATCATATGAAATATGCAATAATCTCAAGTGTAAATATTGCGGAAGTATACAAATACTGTATTGAAGTGCAAAATTTAACAGAAGACGACTGTAGAAACCTGATAAAACTTTCCGGTATCAAAATTATAGATTTTTGTGAAGAACAGGCATTAATAACAGCAAAAATAATAAAACAAACAAAACAGTATGGTCTATCCCTAGGAGATAGAGGGTGTATTGCTTTAGCAATGTTCAAAAATTACCCTATACTTACTTGTGATAAGATCTGGCAAAAAGTTGACCTTAATGTTGAATTCATAATGGGAAGGTAATGACTAATATTTTGGGATATGCGCGTGTGTCGACACAACAACAAGACTTAGATTCTCAGAGGCACCGTCTTACTAAAGCCGGTGCTATTCGGATTTTTGAAGATGTGATAAGTGGCAAGATTTTTGACAGACCTGGACTAGAAGCGTTGATTGCTTATGCCAGACCAAATGATTTACTTTGTGTAGTAAGGCTTGATCGTTTAGGTCGTAGCTTAAAGGAATTGCTTGAAACTGTAGAATATCTCAAAGAATGTAAGATTGGTTTAATGTCTCTTGAAGAAAAGATAGATACATCTTCTGCTGCAGGAGAGTTGGTATTCCATGTATTTGGTGCTATTGCGCATTTTGAAAGAAGATTAATTTCAGAACGTACTAAGGAAGGTATAAACGCTGCTCGACTAAAG
>NZ_JARJFB010000256.1:0-1242 GCF_034554655.1 Candidatus Megaera venefica | reverse complement strand
AGATGGAACAGATTGCAATGATAAATTGTGATTTTCAATCTGTGACATTTGATAATTCGCCAGTGTATAATTCTCAACTGAGAGGAATTAATAGTGTAGCAATGGTAATTATAAACTCTCCATTTACTCGTAACATATTGTTTAATAATAAGGGGTTTGAGAGAATAAGTACCTCAGAAGCAATTACAAACGTTAATGAATTGATAGCACGCAAAGATCTTTCAAATATGAACATGGCGTTTCTTGACTTATCTGGTATTAATTCTGTACAAATTGTTTTTAAAAACACTATATTGAGAGGGGCTAAACTGAAAGATGCCAAGCTTAAAAGTTGTTTATTTATTGATGTAGATTTAAGCTATTCAGACTTAACGAATACTGATCTTAGTGGCTCAGATATTCAAGGCACTGGCTTTTTGGGTGCAAAACTTAATCACACAAATTTGAGTTCTACTAAACTGAGTAATTTGGATTTTTCTAGATCGTTCGTAGATAGTGTTGTGCTAAATCAAGCTAGGCTCGAAAATGTTAAAGGACTAGAGACAAAAGACAATTCTAAAGCACAGGAAGTTTTAAGCGTAGACCCATCCCAAGCTGCGGCTTTAGCAACAAAAAAGAGTGATTAAGCAATTATATCTGGATATAGCATAGACTGTAAGAGTTTGATTTTATCCTTTAGAAATAGTTTTCTTTTTTTTAGTTTTTGTATGGTGAATTCAGAGAATTTGTTTATGGAGCTTGGGTCGTCTATGATCTCATTGAGATCCCTGTGTTCTTGTTCTATGAACCTTAGCTCGTCCCTCCGTCAAAACTCTCCCCGCCTGAATTAACAAGGGGTTTCATGTCATAAACAGCTTACAAAATCCATAAGAAAATGGTATAATTACCGCATAAAGCTTACGGATTTTAAAATTATGCCTATAGAAAATATTACTTTTCTCCAAAAACAAGAAAGGTTATTTGAAGAGAAATTATCTACAAAACTAAATCCTAAAAACAAGTTATATAAACTAAGGGATTTAGTAAATTGGTCTGAACTTGAAGCCAGAGCATTGCCTAACATTGAAATCAAGCAATTTGGTAGAAATAAGAAAGATCATAGAGTAATGCTAGCACTATCAATGCTTCAAGCTATGTACAACGGTTCTGATTCGTTTACGGAGGAAGAGCTAAAGGAAAATATTTATTGGCAATATTTTTGTGGTTATGAATATTTGCAGCAAGATCTTGATGTGTCTGAAG
>NZ_JARJFB010000255.1:0-1259 GCF_034554655.1 Candidatus Megaera venefica | reverse complement strand
AAAAAATGAATGTGCGGTGATTTATTTTTGAAATTCTTGAAATTATATCAAAAATTTAGAGTTTTGACGGAGAGACTAATTAACCAGCGCTAAGGATAAGAATATAGTTTTGTTTAATAAGGCTGCTTACCACACGCAGCGTCAGGCTGGACTTGTTTCGCATGATTGCCACCAATCATCCAGGGCTTGATCCGGGGATCTTCTTCTGTCTTATGATATCCTGTCCGAAGTCATGCGAAGCCCAATGAATTCAAAATGACTTGCAGTCTCTGGATGACTGGTTGTTTGCTCGTGATGGCTTACAATATGACAAATATGTTGCCTAAAACATACCAATCTCTTATATCTGTAGTTCAGGCTAACTCTACTTACTATGCTTTATCATAGTTCAGATTAACTTGGAGAATGCTTATTTTTTTCTAGTGCAGTTAAAACTAACAAAGTAAGAATATGCTCGGGCCCATAAAGCTTTTTATGCAGTTCTAAAGATTTTAATAGTAGTGTTTCAGCTTTTTTGAATTGGCCCATTCTAGTATAATTAACACCGTTACAAACCAATGCCCAAGCTTTGTAGTCATTCTGGCATTCGCTACAGTGATTATCAAAAAATAGCATTGCTTCTTGTAATAGTTTTTCTGCTTCTTGATAATGCCCAAGCTCACTATGAATATTACCCAAATATAGTGAGTTTTTAGCTAAATTTATTCTCACAGATTTGTCTTGTTGCAAAGCGACCATACGGGCATGTTCTAAAAGGCTCTTAGCTTTTGGAATATCACCAAATGTTTCGTAATAATAATTCCCTAATATGTTACGAATATTAAAAAATGATTCTGCAGAAAAAAGATGCTCATGTTCTAATAATGATTCAAGATGGTTTGATAGTTCCTGTATTTCTTTTATGTTCTTATTATGTAGAATTACTCTTCTTTCCATAAAGTTTTCTAACGAAGGGACTATATCATCATAATATTCGGTTGGCACAGTTTTATATAAATAATCAAAAATAATAGATTGAATAGAGTCGTGAATAGAAAATACGCTTTTTGTGTACTCATTATCTTCAGCTTCGTTTATTAAAGAAAATTTTCTCATTTCACTTATAAAATTATGTGCTGCAATATCACCCTTATGGGCAATAAGCAGAGATTTTGGGATATTTTTTGAATTTACTAAACTGCATAATAGTAATAATTCATTTGAATCCTTATGTGAATCGATTATGTTTTTTAAAGATACTCCTATTATGTGATGTCTAG
>NZ_JARJFB010000254.1:0-1262 GCF_034554655.1 Candidatus Megaera venefica | reverse complement strand
AAAAAATGAATGTGCGGTGATTTATTTTTGAAATTCTTGAAATTATATCAAAAATTTAGAGTTTTGACGGAGAGACTATCTAGTAGCTTGCTATGTACTACACTCCCAGATCTTCCAACATTACGTATCGCAGAGATCTTGCCTGATAATATTTCGTTTATTGGATTTTGAATTATTTTGCATATACCGGCTAATTTATCAATAGTTGACATACTCTTTGCCACAGGTCCAATTGCGACTTCTGTTCCTAATTTTAAGCACGAGTCCATAAGAACAGAAGTAGAATCTATTTGTAAAATCTCATCACCTTCCACAAAATGAATATAATCGCCAGTAGCAAGACTTATAGCTTTATTTACACTGATACTTGGTCCTTGCATTTCTGAGTAATGATTGTAGTTCTTGGGATATCATTTACTTCTGCTTTAAGTAAATTAAGCGAATTATCCGTGCTACCATCATCAACAAAAATAAATTCCTTACGAAAATTACCTACTATTTTTTTTAATGAATCTACTAGTTTAGCAATATTAGATTCATTATTATGAATAAGGACTATATAAGTACATCTTAGCATGTTATATTTACTCAAACCTCTTGGATAGGAAGGATTATACTTTCACAATCTTTACTATGCAAGGATATGAAATTATTTGTCAGTAAATTTAGTTTTTTAGTTTTTTATAAATGATAAAAATAAGTTGTTATAAAACAAAGCAAGACTTATTAGCAAAAGCGTTTTGCCAACTAGCTCAAAAATGTTATTCCAATTCTATCAATACTTGTGTTATTGCTAACAATAGTGATTTTGTCATGGAGCTAGATAGGGTATTATGGACTTACTCCAAGAAATACTTTATTCCCCATGCGACATCTCAAGATCCATTTCATCAAGAGCAACCTATCTACATTACTCACTCTATTGAAAACCCAAACAATTCAAAAATCATTATTCTTGTCAACCCTACAGAAGATAATTTACTTAAGTTATTTTCTAGCACCAGCGATGTCAAACTCAATACCATTGAAAAAATAATGATAATTTTTGATGATGTCCAACGAATGCAATTCTCTGAAATAAAAGCTCTACTACTTAAAACCAAATTCAATAATTCCGAGATAAGTCTATTTGAACAGTTAAATAGCGGAACATGGCAAGCAACCTCAGAACAAATACATAACTTATAGTTAGTCTCCCCGCCAAAATTGATAAGAATCATGTGATTTAAAAAAATTTCACAAAAAAGGTAGATTTGGGAGTT
>NZ_JARJFB010000253.1:0-1273 GCF_034554655.1 Candidatus Megaera venefica | reverse complement strand
GTGTTAAAAAGCAATAAAGCTCCGCACATGATAAATATAAGTACTTCATGTTTATTAGTATTCATTTGAATTAACATTTCAAATTTAATTGATAGATTAAACTAATTACATAGTACGCATAGTTCACTCTTAATAACATATTACACTTACCCAAGTCGCTCTAAATTAAAAATTAAATAACAAGCAAGATCACAACAAATATTACCATTTTATACACTCATAAAGTACAGCATCAGCTTTGTCATCAGGTCTTTCCTTAGTATAAGGAAGGTACTTATTAATCACTGTTAACCTATACTGCTTTAACAAGTCTTCCATTTCTAACATATCGTAAAGCTTTAAATGAAAATTCTCCACTTCTGTTTTCTGAATTGTATCATTCTCCCATAATTCATAACGAGACAAAGTACTTTGAACTCGAGAATTTGAGTCAAAACGCGATAAGTTATTCATTACAATTTTTGCTCCATCTGGTTTGCTAACTGAGCTTTTATTCCAAACTCCTTGGTTCTCATTTACACTCTTAAGTGTATCAATTTCAAATACAAATTTTCCTCCCTTCTCTAAACATTTTAAAATAGTATTTAAAGCTTGATGAACTTCTGCTTTCTCCGTTAAAAGACAAAAGGAACCACTAGGAATAAAAATTAATTTGTATGAAAAGCTAGAAGCAAAATTTTCAAATGAAGCATCTAATAATGTACTAGAAAGCCCTTCTTGCTGACATTTTTTTCGACAAATATCAAGCATATGAGGAGAAGAATCAAAGCCGGTTATATTATATCCTTTCTTTAACAGTGGAATAAGGAAACGCCCTGTTCCACACATAGGTTCAAGTATAGGTCCTTTCGCTTCATCAGCATAATTTAAGTAACAAATAAGTGCATCTTTAGGAGCATGTGGTTTATCTAATTGATAATACTCTGTACAAAGAGCGCTATATGGTGCACTAATATGTTCTGTTTTTAAGTTAGTTTTATGATTTTTAATGTTTTCTGAAACTAAATCAGATGAAGTTGAATGGAAACGACGTTGAATTTGTGTAGCTTGTACATATTTTAATGGATTGTACCTACTAAAAGCCTCAGTAATAATTTTCATAATAATCTCTTATATAAGTTAATCAATGAATTTTGTTTTAAGTCTCATATTGTCTATGACATTCTGTTTTGTAAAGGGAACACAAAAGATATAATTCATAACCTATCTGCCACCCATAGCCGCTTAGCTTTGACGAGTAGACTATATTACCTTGGATATTTGTTTTCTTAGG
>NZ_JARJFB010000252.1:0-1274 GCF_034554655.1 Candidatus Megaera venefica | reverse complement strand
ATGAGGATATTAATACCTTAACCAAGCTGCCATAGCTCCTGGATATGATCCTCCAATCGAAATCCTTAAATTAATTTTTAATCTTTCCTAATTAACTTCTAGGTCATTTAATTCAATATTATCCATATTTATATATATATTATTAATATATATATATAATATTAATATTCATTACAATTTCTTCATTATTCCATCCCACAGCAATATTCTTGATTGTATTGCCTATAAGGCAGCATTCTCTACTTCTTTCCATTTTTAGTGATCATCTTGACATAAGGAACAGATAAGTTATTCTGCCAATGGGCCATGCTCTCCAGAATCAATTTCCACATGTCTTTAGAGATATACTTGAAGCCAAGGATATTTCAGATTTCTCATGTTAAAGTTATCCAAAATTCTCTAAAACATCAAAGGAATTGGATCCTCTCTTCCAAAAAAGAAGGATGAGGCAATCTCATGAATTTTACCTTACTGACATAATTGAAGAGTATTGTCTAAGAAGATTTTGGTATTTTCACTCACACGATCTGATTTAATTTCATGCAAAGCAGTCTTATAGTCTTTCTTTGCTAAGGAATTTACAAAAGATTCAGCAACTTGAATGTCAGCTCCAACCTCCTCCATGGATTTAAGATACATCTCGTAATGAGACAGTGTAACTCCAAGCACATGATCACTTTCTTCAGCCACAACGATCTCATTGATGAAGCGAGATATATCTCCATTTCTTTTTGGGGTCCAAGGCAAATTTACACATGTGAGTTCCCTTTGTAGACCTTTCAAGAGGGTCATGAAGTCAAACACTGCGAACACGTGGTTTTCCATGAAAATTCTTACCTGTTAGTCCGACTTGATTGAATTATATATAGGGTGACTTAAAAGTTAATTTTACTGTGATTTTAGGTTAGCCTGTGTTTACTTTAGTAACTGGTTGGAACTGTATTATCGTAGGTGTATCATATAAGATAACTTCATGTTGGTTTATATCATATATCGGAAACACAAATTACTTAAATTATTCAAATAAATTGAAAAGAAATAAGGTTTTTATTTAAGAATTTATAATAAGGTAAATTATACATGGTTTATAATAATAAATCAATTTATTTCTGATAATTATAATCCTCTCACTAAGTCTCCTTATTGTAAATTCACATTTCCTCTACTTATTTCTAATTGATTTTGTAGGAGTGAACATAATTTGCCTTGGACCCCAAAAAGAAATGGAGATATAGCTCGCTTCATCAATGAGATCGTCGTGGCTGAAGAAAGTG
>NZ_JARJFB010000251.1:0-1276 GCF_034554655.1 Candidatus Megaera venefica | reverse complement strand
CAACAGAGATACCAACAATCTAGAATTCTTGAAGGAAATGCCACTATAATCAACTAAAGGGGATTCTTTTTATTTAGTCTTAGGAATAAAGAAGTTCAACGAGACAATATTTTACGCTGATTTTACACACACATTAGAGATGTCTACATTGAAATACTAGTCCACAATCTTAATCTCCTTTAGTCTTAACTCATCCGCTCTATTCTTCAGATCAATCAAGGCTTCTTTTATTTATAATTTATTCATTCAATAAACCATCATTTTCATGCAAAATACACTTCCCCCAGATTTCATAAATTCTGAAGTATCCACTTCTAACACAATGAAACCATGATGTTCTAACACACTCTTAGTCACCACTGTTCCCTTCTGGATTATTGCCACCTTTTATTGTGTTTTCTAGTCATAGATGCAATGAGCATTCAAAGCGAAAAACTTTTCAGCCTCCTCCAAAGGAATTTCGATAACATTCTTGAACCATCTGTTTATCAATTACAAATATACTTCTCCTTCAGAATGGCTAAATCTCTTTCTGTAAAAGCTTTTGGGTACAGCAAAACAGTTTCATCATCAATTGGAAGAAAGCATGTGTCAAGATGATAGAATCGTTCATCGATCAACTCCAAAGGTACAATATTCACATCCAGTTTTGATGACAATTCTTTATAAGCAGATTTATCGCTTCGATGACCGTAACCGCCAAATAATAGGTTTTTTCCAAAATGGTGTATAGTATCTCCCATTCCTTCAAAGAGTTCTGTTTCCTTCAATTCTAAAACTTTGTATCCTAATCTTTCATAAAAAGCCCTGAATGCAGGCACTTCCTTTTGACGACTTTCGTGTTTCATTTTGCTCATCACCACAATCTTTATATCACCAATCATCCAAGGAAAGGACTAATTGGCAGTGAACACCATATCTTCACACCCCTCTATAGGGTCAACCAAATACAAATTCTCGATGATTCCTTGCTCCTATAGCTTTCCATAGATATTGTAGAGGATCTCCCATTGTTGGAGTGCCAATTGCTTTTCAACTACATTTCCTTTCATATACACATTCTTTTCATCTAAAACTTCGAAATACTTAGGAGAACACATCATAACACTCCTAGGCTCTGCTCTAGATTTCACAATAGTTTTATTAACAGTATCCATTGTTACTCCTTGTATATACTGTGATTAATTTATTTTGTGATAAAATATATTATATGGAAACAATAGTAGTAAAATAATAATATCATCATAAATTAATCAAAGTTAGACTGTTTGTATAC
>NZ_JARJFB010000250.1:0-1313 GCF_034554655.1 Candidatus Megaera venefica | reverse complement strand
CACTTATCCAATAATTGAAGAAATTATTCAGAATAAAGAAGATAATTTATTTCTTTATATCTTGAGTTCTGTTATTTCGATATGTAGGTTTTTAAAAATAGGTACAACAATAATTACCTCTTCAACTATACCAATAGATCATTCTTTATCAGGAGAAAATAAAGTACTAGATTTCTGTCAAAAACTAGAAGCAAATATCTATATTAATGCTATAGGTGGGCAGGAATTGTACGATAAGGAATCATTTCAAAAGATTGGCTGTGATTTGCAATTTATAAAATCTGATCAAATAAACTATAATCAATTCTATGAGCCCTTTGTCCCAAACCTTTCTGTTTTAGATTTAATGATGTTTAATAAGAAAGAGGATATTCGTAATATGTTAACTCAATATAGTATTATACAATAATTATGACTACGCTAAAATGGAACAAAATGGGTTTGCTGTTTGAGCCAAACAAATTTAATGTTGGTGACTGGATGCACGAATTTGCACAAGCTCCATGCACTCTTGAATTTAATGACTTTATTAGAGTGTATTTTAGTTGTAGGTCAAAGCCAAATGAAAAAAATCAATATACCAGTTACGCAGCTTATGTAGATCTTTGTAAAAATAATCTCTTTAAAGTATTAGATATTGCAAAGAACCCTATCTTAAAACTAGGAAAACGAGGAACTTTCGATGAATTTGGAACTTATCCCATCTCGGTCCTACGAGAAGGTAAAAAGATAGTAGCTTATTACGGCGGATGGACTCGATGCGAATCCGTGCCTTTTGATGTTTCTATAGGCTACGCAGAAAGCGTAGATGACGGTAAAAATTTTGAAAAATTAGGGGATGGTCCTATCCTAGGCCATTCTCTTGAAGAGCCATTTATAATAAGCGGCCCTAAAATAAGAAAATACAATGACAAATGGTATTTATTTTATATTGCAGGCAAAAAATGGATTCAAGTAGATGGTAAACAAGAGCCTATTTATAAAATACGTTTAGCCACTTCAGATAATGGATTAACGTGGAATAAATTAAACAAAGATATTATTGCAGATTTAACCGGTCAAGATGAAGCACAAGCAAGTCCAGACGTGATATTTATTAACAATAAATATCATATGTTTTTTTGCTATAGGCATGCTACAGACTACAAACAAAATAAGGATAAAAGTTATAAAATAGGATATGCCTCATCAGAAAATTTAGTTGATTGGGTAAGAAATGATTCAAAAGCTGGAATTATAATCTCAGATTCTGGATGGGATTCCGAAATGATTTCTTATCCTCACTTGTTTCAACTAAATGGAAAGTTATTTAT
>NZ_JARJFB010000249.1:0-1375 GCF_034554655.1 Candidatus Megaera venefica | reverse complement strand
AGCCTCACTCCCGGGGAGATCCTTTGGCAACAAAAATCTATTCGTATTAGCGGGAAAGGCGGCCCATACGGAAAAAACAACAAGATCTACTACTCGAAGCTTTAGATTTATTATTTTCAAAATATGGAAAAAAGAATTGGAAGTAGAGTTATTTCAATTCTTTCAAATTACTCCTAATCCCAAAACATTTTAACAGCTCCCATTTTTCGATGATGTAATGGCTAAAGATTAGGGAGATTAAATTAATACCCATAGCAATGGTAATAATATTCAAATTAGATTTTAGTATAAATTTAAAGATTACGACGAAAATGATTGCAAATATCATGGCTATAAGACAACAGCGTTCTGTTGTTTTATAGCCGAATATTGTTGCTAATAACGGCACAGTAACAATTGGTATGTAAAAGCTTTGTGCAAAAAGAACTATATCTAGTAAGCTACCTTCTTTAAAGGAGAAGAATAAACACAATAAACCTATAGCAATAGTAGCCCTCCTTGCAGAGTATAGTTTTTCTAATTTGTTTAAGCTGTTTGCTCCTAAAGTGTCATTTCCAATTAAAACTGCTGCAATATTTAAGTTTGAATCGGCTGTAGACATACACATTGAGATTATACCGATAATTAATATTGCTTTAGTGCCATCGATAGTAAACAAGTTTAATAAAGTTGTTAGTATCTCTTTAGGTGGAATATGCGGATTCATTTGAAAAAGAAGATAGGAAAACCAACATGAGGCAATTAAAACTAAAAGTAGTGCTAAAGATGACCATAAGTAAGCTTTTTTTACTTGGCTTAAGTTAATACCCATTGATATTCTTTGTACAACATGCGGTGACATTCCGGGGATAAGAAAGTACGCAAAAAGCAAAAACATATCTATTCTCTGTTCAAAATTAAAAGTAAGCAAGTGACTAAGATGAAAATGCTCGCCTAAACCATGAGTAGGCATTTCATATTTTATAGTAGTTTTTAGTAATATGATTCCTATTACTAATGCCAAAATAAAACATACTGCTTGTATTTTATCTGTGTGTACTACTGCGTCAATACCTCCGGAGAATGAATAGAAGATCACAATAGCACTACTTATTAAAATGCAGATAGGTTCATTTAAAAAAGGTAGCAAGTAATGTAGAACTTTACCCATAATTTGGAATTGAATAAAAATTCCGCCGGAAACGGCAAAGCAACCTGAGATAGCTGTTATAACTCGTACTGTTTGCCCGTACTCTTCACCCATTATCGAAGCAACAGATATTTTCCCTAAGAATCGTTTCATTTTTGGAACAATACATAGTCTCTCCGTCAAAACTCTAAATTTTTGATATAATTTCAAGAATTTCAAAAATAAATCACCGCACATTCATTTTTT
>NZ_JARJFB010000248.1:0-1403 GCF_034554655.1 Candidatus Megaera venefica | reverse complement strand
AAAAAATGAATGTGCGGTGATTTATTTTTGAAATTCTTGAAATTATATCAAAAATTTAGAGTTTTGACGGAGAGACTAAATCATTGTTTTTCTCAATCACTTGCTATTGCCTTATTAATTTTTGATTGAATTCTTGTGATATGTGCTGAATTATTAGGGAAGTTTTTTTGTACAATATCTAGAGCTTTAGTGAGACATTCTTTTGCTTTAGATTTATGGTAATCATAGTATGGACTCATACTATTTTCTGATTTCTTTGACTCTGATAAATGATAATCAGCAAGAATTTCATAGGGTTTATACTTATATAAATGCTGACCATCATCTAAGACAGCTACTGCCTTGTTAATGTACTCTAATGCGTCATTATTATACCCTAATGCAAAATTAGTAGATGCTAGATCGCAAAGAGTATAGGCAATTTTAATGTGGTTTCTACTATAATGTTTTTCATTGACTTCAAGGGCTTTTTGAAGCAATTTTATCGATTGATCATAATTCATTTGATCTCTGTATACATTACCCAATATACACAAAATCCATCCAAAAATTATATGATCCTCTTTAAGATGTGATTTATAAATTGTTAGACTAGTTTCAAGCAACTTTATGGATTCATCTATTTCTCCTATGTCCTTGTGTGTTGCTCCCAAATGAGCAATAGACCACGCAAATTCAATACTATTTTCTCCATTATTATGTCTATAAATTTCAACGGCTTTTTTTAATAATTCTTTTGATTTTTGGGCGAGACCTAAATGCCTATAAACACTTGAAAGATGGACGATTACCCATGCTGTCTTTGTATGATTTGATCCATAATGCTTTTCATAAGCCAATAACGATCTTTCAAGCAATTCTTGAGCTTTGGGATAATTGCCTAAATTCTTATAAACTTGCCCAAGGTAGGCTGCATTCCATATAGATTTTATATGGCCTTCACTGTAGTTTTTATGATATATTGATTGAGCTTTTTCTAAAAGAATTAGTGATTGATTATAATCGCCAATATGCCTATAAACACTTCCCAAATATGTTGAAATCCATGCTGTCTCTATATGATCATCACCATAATGTTTGCTATAGGCTCTTAGTGCTTGTTCTAGAAAATTTCTTGATTCTTGGTAATTTCCAATGTTTCTATAAACCCCACCTAACCTAGCCAGAATCTCAGCAATTCTGACATAATCGTTATTGTAATGCGCCTTATATAATTCAAGAGCTTCTAACAAAAATTTTTCGGATTTATAATAATTACCTAAGTAAAAATAACTTATACCTAACTCACTATATAGCTCTGCTTTATTTATATCATTAAACAAAATATCCCTTGTTAAAAAGACTTCTATGTGCGGTATCATCAACTTGATTCCAGCTAAATCATTTTTTGTCAATTCTTGCTT
>NZ_JARJFB010000247.1:0-1410 GCF_034554655.1 Candidatus Megaera venefica | reverse complement strand
GGCCTGCCTTGCCAAGCTTTAACATCGTCCATGACATCATCAGTAATTCTACTAACAAGGCTTTCGCTAATGTCAGCCCCGTATAGTTCCTGAATCTGAAGTTTAATATCTGATAGACTCATTCCTTTGGCGTATAAGGATAGAATTTTTTGATCTAAACCTTCAATTCTTGTTTTTCTTTTGGGAATCATTGCAGGTTCAAACTCAGCATCTCTATCCCTTGGAACGTCTATTTTAATCAGGCCATTATCATTGATTAGATTCTTTTGAGATACACCGTTACGGGCGTTATTAGAAGTGATAATACGATCGTATCTGTCATAACCTAGATGATTATTCATCTCTGCCTGTAAAGCTTTTTCCACAAGACGTTTTGTTAGTTGTTTCAATAACCCGCCTTTGCTTAAAACATTCGATAGATCTACTTCTTTACTTACCAGTAAATCTATCGCTGCGGATATAGCTTCATTATTCTTATTATTGATAGTGTTTTTAGTCATATTTTATTCCTCTTAGTTATATTAATTGATTATATAACCTATAAGGAATTTACACACTTAGATGGACAGACCCTTAGCAACAAAGCTCGCTAATTTAGAAATTGCATCAACGTCTTCTGTCTTCGCGTCTTTTTTTTCTCGATAAAAATCTAGAGCTTTAGGGCTAATAGCAAGCCTTTTTGCAAAATATATTTTCTCATATAGAGCAAGATCTTCAGTGTGGATGAAGCTTAAAATTTCTGATCCTATTCTTGTGTTGTAAGCTGTACTAGCTGTAGAACCAGGACTAATAATATGAGTTAAGTGGAGATAACATAAACTACTTGTCAAAGGAATTAGCTCAAGTATATTATTCCCATCATATATATCTGTTGTAGGATAATTTTCTACTGTTATATCTAATTCTAGCAAATTATTAGCGTCCTGGATAAAAGATAAAACGGTTTTTTGGTCAACATTATTATTAAGTCTGAACTTTAATGTATCTAGAGTTGAATTTTGTATCAACCATTTCCTCATGATCTCAAGGCCTTGGAAAGTAAAACCATCGCCGTTGCTACCTTCGTCTAGGGATAAGGTTTTTAGAGAGCTATTTGTCTCTATAAAATTCAGGTCCTGATCTTTTACGTTACACCTATGTATATACAAAGACTTAAGTGATGTATTTGAACATATACTCGCAAAAAGACTGCTTATATCAGAGAGGGTTTTTATGCCTTCTAGGGTCAGAGATTCAAGGCTATTATTGACTGGTAGAGCTTGAAATATACTATTTATTGATAGAGTAGTTAAGTGGCGTATATTTAAGCTCTGAAGAGTAGAATTATATTTTATTATTTCAGATAACAAAGCTGAATGTTCGGTTGTTTCATTACTTAAATCTAAGGTTAATGACTTTACATTATTACTA
>NZ_JARJFB010000246.1:0-1423 GCF_034554655.1 Candidatus Megaera venefica | reverse complement strand
GTTTTTTAATATTGCAATTTCTCATAACAATACCCCTCTGCTAAAGATATTACTTGATTACATGTATAATACAGAGCAAATAGAACATGATCCTAAAAATAACAACACAGAGCAGTCAATAAGGTATAATCAATTACAACAAATATTTAAATTAGCAAAAAAAGAGTATGTTGTTTCTGAAGAGATTGATTCTATTATAAGTAGCTTTTGTAAAGAAAGTAATTTTGACAATAACGATAGTTATATAGATTATGATAATTTATCTACTCATGATCAAGAATATCATGAATTAGATTTAGCAGGTAATTCAAAAATATTAGAAGATAATGAATTCTGAAGACTTTACTTATATTCTATAATTTTAATTATAACAACATTCAGCTTGAGGTAGCTAGAGAGATCAATTCTTTCCATTAATGCTTCGGCTTGCAGGCATACATCATCGTTGTGCCTAGAAGACTCTAAGGACTGAGACTAGATCGCAGCTTAAGTCACCTTAGTCAAAATTGTCTCTATAACATCACAATCTTTGATTTATTTTGCATATAAAAGTTAATAAAAGCCGTCTCTATTTTTGGATTTTATCAAGCTTATTGTATAAATTAAAATATGCTTAAGCAAAAGCTGTATTATAAGCTAATTGTTACCGCCTTACCTGAAGATGACATTCTAAAGCTTAAGAACGAAATTTAGTTTACTGGTATAATAAAAACGCTGCAATGAATCAGGTATTATGATCTCGCTAGATTGAACTCCGGCGAGATCGACTTTGTAACAATAAATATTTAAACTCATGAATAAACAAGAATTCGTAACATATATTGCTGAACAAAATAAATGCACTAAAGCCGAAGCTGAGAAAAACATAGATATGTTCACTTCTTCGGTAATTGATGCAATGGGTCAAGGTAATGAGATTTCTCTTATAGGTTTTGGTCAGTTCTATACAACGAAGATCGCCGAAAGAGCTGGACGTAATCCTCGCAGCGGTGAAGCTATACAGATCAAAGCTTATACTCAACCAAAGTTCAAGGTTGGTCAAAAACTCAAAGACGCAGTAAATCAAAAATAAACCTCCATATGACAGAAATTATAGAAGCTGAAAAGTTAAAGCAAATGATAAACAAAATAGAGACTATAGAGCAAGAGCGCTTGGAGTCTAGCGATCTTCTTAAGGAATCTTTCAATGAAGCTAAATCAATGGGCTTTGATGTTAAAATAATTAAACATGTACTAAAACTTAGAAAAAAGGACAAAGATGCACTAGCTGAGGAAGATAACTTAATTGATTTATATCGTGGGGCTTTAGGAATTTAACTCTAACTAACTATTAATTAATGCGAGGGTATAGTGCAAAAAAAGAAATTACATAAGACTCAGAAAGTTGCTAAGTTTAACCCTGAAGATTTACCTTCTGCCTTTT
>NZ_JARJFB010000245.1:0-1496 GCF_034554655.1 Candidatus Megaera venefica | reverse complement strand
GGCCTGCCTTGCCAAGCTTTAACATCGTCCATGACATCATCAGTAATTCTACTAACAAGGCTTTCGCTAATGTCAGCCCCGTATAGTTCCTGAATCTGAAGTTTAATATCTGATAGACTCATTCCTTTGGCGTATAAGGATAGAATTTTTTGATCTAAACCTTCAATTCTTGTTTTTCTTTTGGGAATGATTGCAGGTTCAAACTCAGCATCTCTATCCCTTGGAACGTCTATTGTAATAAGGCCATTATCAGTGATTAGATTCTTTTGAGATACACCGTTACGGGCGTTATTAGAAGTGATAATACGATCGTATCTGTCATAACCTAGATGATTATTCATCTCTGCCTGTAAAGCTTTTTCCACAAGACGTTTTGTTAGTTGTTTCAATAACCCGCCTTTGCTTAAAACATTCGATAGATCTACTTCTTTACTTACCAGTAAATCTATCGCTGCGGATATAGCTTCATTATTCTTATTATTGATAGTGTTTTTAGTCATATTTTATTCCTCTTAGTTATATTAATTGATTATATAACCTATAAGGAATTTACACACTTAGATGGACAGACCCGATTGAAAACTTCTTTGCTAAACTTAAACAATATAGAGCTATTGCAACACGCTATGATAAAACAGTTCAGAACTTTTTGGGTGCTATCTATATGGCTTCTATTGTAATTTGGCTCAATCGATGACACGCTCTAGTATTTCTGCTTTTTTTGGGTCTCTCTATAGGACTTTCCGTAGCATCAATTAGAACCAGTTCGTACTCCATATCACTTTTTACTAGAGCCTTTCTTTCAGTATAAAGTTTAGCCAGTTGTCTTAATGGTTCGGTATCACCAGCAATAGTTACAATATTGGGTCCATTGATTGTAGCTATAGAAATTCTATTTCCATAACCCATAATATCTTTTTTTGCTTCCTCAATTTCAATATGTACTGCCAGTATTTTACCTAAATTTGCTTGTTTACCTTGAATACGCCCCCTATGATAAACTATATAAACAGCTTCTTTTAAACTAAGAGCTCCCGCACTATATGTAGCAGCAGTTTCTCCCAATGAATGACCAACTAAACCTTGTGGTTTTACATCCTAATACTCTAATAATTTTACTAAACTAACTTGAATTGCAAAAATTGCTGATTGTGCAATCTCTGTTTTATTGATAAGGCTATCAGACTTATTTTTATTCATTTCTTTTATTAAAGACCAACCTGCTATATCTTGTAATAATATATCTATCGCTTCAATTGAGTTTGCAAATATAGGTTCATTGGCTATTAAATGTCTACCCATTGCAAACCACTGACCACCTTGCCCAGAAAATACATACGCTATCTTAGGTTTAGAAAGTAGATCCTCATTTAAATAAATCTGATTGCTTGTTTTTGCTTTATCATTACCTGTAATAAACTTTTTGAGTAAAAAGCATAATTCTTCTTTACTATTGCAGTTAATGATCAATTTATGTTTAAAGAAAGTATTGCGAA
>NZ_JARJFB010000244.1:0-1542 GCF_034554655.1 Candidatus Megaera venefica | reverse complement strand
ATGGTAGTTTTTGGGTGTGTGTAAGTGGCATTTGTGTAGTTTTTTTGAGGTAGTTTGTTTTTTCTAAGATCCATCTTCTTTTTCGTTTTCTGGATTAACTTTAGATAAAGTATATATTTCACTACTCAAATTATAGTCATATTCTGCCTCAGTTTTATCATGTTGGGATAAAGATGTATTGATATATACTGCAAAAAGTTTTTTTACTTCACATACAGTGATAACTTTAGATACCTGCGCAAAAGTACTGTTATTCATAAAGAATAATAGTACTACTATCAGAACTTTTTTAAACATATTTCTTAACCATCATAGTTATCAACCTAAGCGAGAATACCAACCACTGATTTAATTGTTACAAAAGGAACTTCTATCAGAAAATTAGACTAGCAACATTGTAACTTAAAAATATTGACAACGCTACATTAACATTATATCTATTATGTCAATATAATATGTCACAGGCATTACCGATGGAACAGGATATAAAGATTAGACTTAACAATATTTATCATTGCAAGTTGAAAGAACTAGCAACTTTAGAACATAGGAGTTTACAAGATACTTCTGAGATAATAATTATGAAATACCTCGATAGTTTAAAGATTGACGATATGATTGGTAAATTAGATTGTCCAAAATCTAAATTGGAAGCGTAAACTTAAAGGTACTGCCTTTTGCACCATCGCTTTCAGCCCAAATTTCTTCGCCATGCGTTGTAATTGCTTTTTTACACAATGCAAGTCCAACACCACGACCACCAGCAGGAGTTTTGGTTCTAGAGCTAACGATAAATGAGAAGAAAATATCATATAATTCTGCTTGTGGAATAGCTATACCCTCATCTCGAATGCTAAATATTGCAGTTGAATCAGAATTTTTATCAAGCTCTAAGGTGATATTTCCTTCCTTGCTATATTGAATGGCATTGATAATCAAATTATCTAAAGTAGATTTTATATAATGCTCATCACAATTGACCTTAATATTATCTTCTATTTTGGTAAAAAACTCTAGATCTTTACCATTTAAGTATAGTTTCTTGCAATAATCCAGTCGATCATATACTAACTCGCTTAAATCTACCTCTTTTTTAGTCCCTCCGTCAAAACTCTCCCCGCCTGAATTAACAAGGGGTTTCATGTCATAAACAGCTTACAAAATCCATAAGAAAATGGTATAATTACCGCATAAAGCTTACGGATTTTAAAATTATGCCTATAGAAAATATTACTTTTCTCCAAAAACAAGAAAGGTTATTTGAAGAGAAATTATCTACAAAACTAAATCCTAAAAACAAGTTATATAAACTAAGGGATTTAGTAAATTGGTCTGAACTTGAAGCCAGAGCATTGCCTAACATTGAAATCAAGCAATTTGGTAGAAATAAGAAAGATCATAGAGTAATGCTAGCACTATCAATGCTTCAAGCTATGTACAACGGTTCTGATTCGTTTACGGAGGAAGAGCTAAAGGAAAATATTTATTGGCAATATTTTTGTGGTTATGAATATTTGCAGCAAGATCTTGATGTGTCTGAAG
>NZ_JARJFB010000243.1:0-1555 GCF_034554655.1 Candidatus Megaera venefica | reverse complement strand
CTTCAGACACATCAAGATCTTGCTGCAAATATTCATAACCACAAAAATATTGCCAATAAATATTTTCCTTTAGCTCTTCCTCCGTAAACGAATCAGAACCGTTGTACATAGCTTGAAGCATTGATAGTGCTAGCATTACTCTATGATCTTTCTTATTTCTACCAAATTGCTTGATTTCAATGTTAGGCAATGCTCTGGCTTCAAGTTCAGACCAATTTACTAAATCCCTTAGTTTATATAACTTGTTTTTAGGATTTAGTTTTGTAGATAATTTCTCTTCAAATAACCTTTCTTGTTTTTGGAGAAAAGTAATATTTTCTATAGGCATAATTTTAAAATCCGTAAGCTTTATGCGGTAATTATACCATTTTCTTATGGATTTTGTAAGCTGTTTATGACATGAAACCCCTTGTTAATTCAGGCGGGGAGAGTTTTGACGGAGGGACTAAATAGTTTTCTTATTAGGTCTTAAGATGGAAGCATCCACTGTTTTGATAATTTATGCATTTATGGGTACGTGATTTATATGCAGTTTTAGTAACTTAGTCTGTACAGCTCCACCATCATGATATAATATTAAGGTTGTTTAAAATGTCAAAGCTCTGCATTTAAACAAAATAGGGGATGCTTCCCCATCAAGTTATAAATTTAAATTTTGTTCAAGTGTTGATACTCGTGCATAACCTATTAACATTATTTTATATTTATTGTTTAGTATAAAAGTATGTCATATCTCATTTAAATAGAAATATTTATATACCTTGATATTGACTATACTTTATGACACACTACTACTCAAGCAAAAGTAATTAAAAACATATTTTAAATTACCAAGACAAAAACGACCGTTTGTGACACAGGGGGTGCTAGTGGATTTTTGAAATATTTATTAGTAATAACTAATAAATATTAACTACAAAATAGCTTAAGATTTAAGTTTTTCAATTTCTACAATAGATAAACCAGTAGCAAGAGAGATATTTGTAATATCTATATTTTGAGCAAGTAAATTCCTAGCAATCTCAATTTTTTCTTCAGCTTTACCTTCAGCCTTACCTTCTACTAACCCTTCAGCCTTACCCTCTACTAACCCTTCAGCCTTACCTTCTACTAACCCTTCAGCCTTACCTTCTGCTTTCATTTTCTTAAGACTATTGGTTTCTATCCTTAGCCATTTTAGATGATCTTCGTAAAAATCTCTTTCTTCATCACTAAAATTCATTACTTCTAAAACAGTGATCGCTTTTTTAAGATTAACATCGTCAAGTTCTCTCGGTAGACTGTCTGCTTTTAGCAAATCATTTCTAGTTAGGAAAGCAGACCACATATCTAGAGAGGTTTTTACCTTGGCTACTATGTCAGAAAGTCCTTCATTAGCATTAGAGCTAAATTTATTTAGTTCTATAGTATGTAACTCTAAATCTTCAAAATATCTAAAACCCTCATTTTTTTCCGTAATATGAAAAACATTATGATAGTCTTTAGCTTGAGGTATAGAGGTGAAGTTCAATATATGAATACCTATAGCTTTTGATAAAGTAGAGTAGTCTTGGGC
>NZ_JARJFB010000242.1:0-1576 GCF_034554655.1 Candidatus Megaera venefica | reverse complement strand
ACTCCCCTATTACCCACTAGATAAGCCTTTGCCACGAGCTATCTTTGTTGAAGATAAACAGTTCAAGAAACTTCCACGCGCTACATACCCTAATTTTTCAATATTACTTGAAAATTATGGTATAAAAATCAGATATAATCTTATTTCTAAAAATTGTGATATTAGTGTTCCAGCACTAAACTATAGCCAAGATAACAAAGATAATGCTAGTTTAGCCGATATATTGAGCATCCACAAGCTTAATGGTATAGAAACACGTTGCATAGAGAGCTATATATTAAAAAATGCAGATCTAAATCAATATAATCCTATAGTTGAGTTCATAAACTCAGCACCTTGGGATCGGACAAGTAGGTTAAATGACTTGTACAACACCATTGAAACTCAACCTTCTTTCCCATTAGAAATGAAGGAGTTGTTATTAAAAAAATGGTTAATTAGCGGAGTAGCGGCAGCGCAACATCGTGGCTTTTATTCAAAGGGGGTATTAGTTTTTCAAGGCGATCAATCGCTTGGCAAAACACCATGGTTTGAGAAATTACTACCTCCTGAAATCACGCAATATTTTATAGGAGGTTGTACCTTAGACCCTGCTGAAAGAGATAGCGTAAAAAAAGCAGTTTCGCATTGGATTGTAGAACTAGGCGAATTAGATTCCACTTTTAAGAAAGACATAGCGAGATTAAAGGCGTTTATAACAAATAATGAAGATATATTGAGACTTGCTTATGCACCAAAAGAAAGCAGGTTTTCACGCAGAACAATATTTTGTGGCTCTGTAAATCCAGTAGAGTTTTTGATAGATAGTACGGGTAACCATCGTTTTTGGGTAGTACCTGTGATAAAACTTGATTATACACATGAAATTAACATGCAGCAACTTTGGGCAGAGGTTGATGAACTATATAAAAGTGGTGAACAATGGTGGTTAACTCAAGAAGAAGAGGCGGAACTTGAAATACAAAATCAAACACATTTTAAAACATCACATCTTGAAGAAAAGTTTTTGGATCAGTTCGGCTTAAATTCTTATTCGGATGAAGCCGCACAGACTAAGGGGCAAGGTGTTCAAAGAGAGTGGACTGCTAGCGATGTTTTAGTCCAACTTAATTCTCCAGTTACTAAATCTCTTAAGGATGAAATGGTGCAAGTGTTATTAAAGCTAGGTACAAAAAGATTGTCGCATAATAAAAAGTTTTTATTATTGTTAAACAATAAAGATGATTCTTTCGAAGGGCATAAGGAAATAAAAAATCAACTTCCAGATAATGTTCAAGCGTCAGATAACAATAAAGAAGGCAACATTTTTTGACATCCAAAAAATAGTTAAAAAATAAAGTCTGTTTTAGTTTGCTGCTATTCCGTCAAAAAGAATTAGTAGCAAACTAAAATATGCTAAATTCTTTGTATATCACACAGTCAAAGATACTTTAGAGAACTAATAAATAACTTTGCAACAAAACTACTCCCATTTTTTTACTAGATAGTAGCAGCGCGAACAGTATAGCTTATAAGGCATAGAGAGTAACCTGCTACTAACGCTACCATGAAAAGAGAACATAACCTATATAAAAAC
>NZ_JARJFB010000241.1:0-1648 GCF_034554655.1 Candidatus Megaera venefica | reverse complement strand
CTTCAGACACATCAAGATCTTGCTGCAAATATTCATAACCACAAAAATATTGCCAATAAATATTTTCCTTTAGCTCTTCCTCCGTAAACGAATCAGAACCGTTGTACATAGCTTGAAGCATTGATAGTGCTAGCATTACTCTATGATCTTTCTTATTTCTACCAAATTGCTTGATTTCAATGTTAGGCAATGCTCTGGCTTCAAGTTCAGACCAATTTACTAAATCCCTTAGTTTATATAACTTGTTTTTAGGATTTAGTTTTGTAGATAATTTCTCTTCAAATAACCTTTCTTGTTTTTGGAGAAAAGTAATATTTTCTATAGGCATAATTTTAAAATCCGTAAGCTTTATGCGGTAATTATACCATTTTCTTATGGATTTTGTAAGCTGTTTATGACATGAAACCCCTTGTTAATTCAGGCGGGGAGAGTTTTGACGGAGGGACTTTGTACTTGATTAAAGCAAAGACCTTGTATGGCTTAAGCAGTCATCCTGAGCTTGACTCAGGATCTCCTTTTGTTACTTGATATGTTACATAAAATTCAGAATGGCTCATTTTTCCCGTCTGAATTATTTCTCTAATTCATCAATAATAGACCATAGCTTCAATAACGCCTCATTTCTTGCTCGCATTGAAGCAAAAGTACTTTGTTTTTTCTCGTCTACTATATGACTTGCAAATATTACTTTTTTATCTCCCTTCTCTATGTACCCTACAAACCAACCTTGTTGCATATCTGTTTTATTACCATTAATATCCAATTTGGCTCCATTACCTGTTTTTCCGTACAACTTCCATCCTCCAGGAAGTTCTTGAATGTACATTATATTTTTTGTTTTTTGATAACTTGCATTGCTTATAGGAAGCTTATGCTCCACCAGGCGCGTTAGAAATTTTATATACTCCTCAGGTGAGATTTTAAGGGAACTTGAAATCCATGAGCTAGTTAAGCCTCCTGAGACGTCCATATTTCCATAAGAAAATTTATTTATATAGTCCTGAAATTTTTCCATACCAAGTTTGCTGGTTAAGATATTGGAGTACCAAAGACAGGTGTCTCTCATCCAGGTACGAGGATTGTGATTAACTTTGCAAACATTGGTGTATGGATCTACTCCTGATGGAATAGACCATGTTGGAAATTCTTCATCTTTAAGGATTCCAGAGTCAAAACCTATAAGACTTAATATAACCTTGAATGTAGATTGAGGGCAGTAAGCAGTTACGCAATCTCCTTCTCTTTTTAAAATTTTACCATTTTGTTCAGCAATAAAACAATTTTCTGATGCGTAAGTGGATAGAGAAAATAACGCTATAACGAAAGGAACAAGGATAATATTAGAAAATCTAAACATGATAAGTATTTTTGGTTAAAGAAAAATCACTTATATATCACGATTAATTAAAGGTCAAGGCAAGTGATTTTAATACACTTAACAATTATAGTGAAGTTATTAGTATAGCAAAATGTCATGATTGATGAGGCGTAGATTGATCTTATAGTCATACCGGACTTGAGCCGGTATCTATCTGGTAGCAGAAGGAGATCCTGAATTAAGTTCAGAGAGCCTTTCCATCTATTTGTGTAAATTCGATTATAGGCACTTAAATTCTCCCTTCGAATTTGATCATAAAATGAGCCATAG
>NZ_JARJFB010000240.1:0-1669 GCF_034554655.1 Candidatus Megaera venefica | reverse complement strand
AAAAAATGAATGTGCGGTGATTTATTTTTGAAATTCTTGAAATTATATCAAAAATTTAGAGTTTTGACGGAGAGACTAGTTTATAGCCATGTAACAGAGGGGTCGAAACCCTACGGCAAATTCATTGCTCCACTGTAATTCTAGGTGATATATTAATGGAGTCAAGGAAGAATTTCATCAATCATAGATTCACGGTGAGTTTTGCCATTTTAATCGAACTGCTTTACTATTTCGATTAAATTCCTTGAAATTCCCATAATTTTTTATACAGGCCTTTGTGGTTATGGAGCAATTGGTTGTGAGTCCCTTCTTCAATAATTTTCCCTTTATCCATAACTATAACGCGATCCATATGTTTTAAGGTGGAAAGCCTGTGTGCAATGGCAATAACTGTTTTACCTTGACTCTCAATTAGAAAATTAAGACTATCTTGAATTAGTTTCTCAGTATGGCTATCTAGCGATGATGTTGCTTCATCAAGAATTAGTATAGGGGCATTTTTCAAAATTGCTCTAGCAATAGAGATACGTTGCCTTTGACCACCTGAAAGCTTTACTCCTCTTTCTCCTACATATGTTTGGTATTGATCTGGTAATCTAATAATAAATTCATGAATATGGGCAGCTTTACTTGCCTCAATAACTTCTTCCTCGGTAGCGCTTAGCCTACCATATCTAATATTCTCCAAAAGCGATCTATGAAATAACATCGTGTCTTGAGGGATAACAGCAATATTTTCTCGGAGCGAATCTTGAGTTACGTAATTAATATTTTGATCGTCAATAAGTATTTCACCGCTAGTAGTTTTAAAATACCTTAGCAAAAGGTTAACTAAGGACGACTTACCAGCACCTGAATAACCTATTAAGCCGATTTTTTCTCCTGCTTTAATGTATAAATTAAGATCCTTAAAAACCCCATCATCATTATTATACCCAAAACTAACGTTCTTGAATTCTATCTTTGGATCTTTAATTTTTAAACTCTTCGCATTTGGTTTATCTATGTCCATTTGAGGAGTGTATAAAAGTGAAATGGAACTTCTTAGGTCCCCAATGTTTCGGGCAAAATCCTGCATAGATATTGTTATTTCCCATGTTTCTTCTATTATCACTATGGCAATACCAAAGACAAAAGTAAAATCCCCAACAGAGATTAAATTATTTATCCTCAGATGTACCATGTAAAAGAGGAAGAAGGACATCATAATAAGAAAAAATACACCGCTAATAATGTTACTAATCAAACTATATTTATAAACCAAAATTTGTTTTGGTAAGAAATCATTTGATATTTGTTCATCTAGTTTTTTCAGCTCCGCTTTTCTAGAAGAAAACGATAAGATAGCAATGATGTTGGTGATTTTATCTGAAATTTGTCCAATAAGGCGATGTCTGCTTTCTGTCTCAGCAAAAGAAAGGTGATTCAATCTAATTGAATATTTGTACATAATTGGGAAGTATAGGGTGCTCCAAGCACAAATAAATAAACTAAGATTAAAATGAACTATAGAGAGAACGCAAAAACTAATAATAATTTTCAATATTCTTTGTGATAAACCATGATGCATTTCAGCCCAAAAATGATCATAACCGGGTCTGTCCATCTAAGTGTGTAAATTCCTTATAGGTTATATAATCAATTAATATAACTAAGAGGAATAAAATAT
>NZ_JARJFB010000239.1:0-1705 GCF_034554655.1 Candidatus Megaera venefica | reverse complement strand
GGCCTGCCTTGCCAAGCTTTAACATCGTCCATGACATCATCAGTAATTCTACTAACAAGGCTTTCGCTAATGTCAGCCCCGTATAGTTCCTGAATCTGAAGTTTAATATCTGATAGACTCATTCCTTTGGCGTATAAGGATAGAATTTTTTGATCTAAACCTTCAATTCTTGTTTTTCTTTTGGGAATGATTGCAGGTTCAAACTCAGCATCTCTATCCCTTGGAACGTCTATTGTAATAAGGCCATTATCAGTGATTAGATTCTTTTGAGATACACCGTTACGGGCGTTATTAGAAGTGATAATACGATCGTATCTGTCATAACCTAGATGATTATTCATCTCTGCCTGTAAAGCTTTTTCCACAAGACGTTTTGTTAGTTGTTTCAATAACCCGCCTTTGCTTAAAACATTCGATAGATCTACTTCTTTACTTACCAGTAAATCTATCGCTGCGGATATAGCTTCATTATTCTTATTATTGATAGTGTTTTTAGTCATATTTTATTCCTCTTAGTTATATTAATTGATTATATAACCTATAAGGAATTTACACACTTAGATGGACAGACCCGAAAACTCCGGGCCTATTATTATGCCGTTAGTTTCATTATAATTTATCTGTTGCATTAGTTTGTCAAAATGCCCAGCAAAAGTTTCTTTTGACTCATGAATTGAGTTTTTAACGCTCTCTTTATTAAGAAGTGCCCATGCCAGAGAGTGGGTATATATGCTATCAAAACATTTTGAAATATCTAGTTTAAGTAGCTTATTATATTTTTTTTCACACCAGTGGTATTTGTCAGATTCATAAAATTTATATACATTGCTATAGTCTTTATAAACAAAGAATGAACGTAAATTTTCATACTCTTTGCCTGATTCTTCCCTAGGGGAAGAATCATCGGATAAATTTTCATAATGAGTACTATCTTTATAGAAAATATATTTTGAAACTTTTTTTGGATGCCTAATTGAGAATGAGCTAATAGAGCAGTAATAGAGTATTAACTCTTTGTATCTGTCGTAAAATTCTATAACCTGTAGTTGATTTATAGGGTGTGGGATAGCCAATTCACGATATTCATTTTGCTTGTGACTTATTTTATAGTAGAAAGGAATCGCTCCCCATTTGTTAACAGGCAGTTGGTTAAAACCACGCTCTTTATCAAACAGTGTCTTTGTTTCTATGTTTGGCTTAGGTGATTTTGGAATACCGAATAATAAACAAATTATACAATAAACGACAGCATCGCCTGCAAGCCATTCTATCTTACCACCATGATATTTAATTTTATGCCTTAGTAAAAAGTTATAAAAATGCCAATTCGTAAAAGTGATTGGAACTTCATAAGGAAGTACATCAGATAAAACAGATCGTTCTTTTTTATATTTCAATGTCATTTTCTTACGAGACATACTTCCATACTCTTGTTATTTTCTCCAGTTCTGCTGAGGTGAAACGGGCATATCTTTGTTGTGAAAATCCTTCTATGAATGACAATTTGCTAAGACGCGTTTTCAAAGCGTCAGGAGAAATTTTAGAAATTTCACCTTTAAGGTAATTGTCTAGGCCTGTGAAATTTGTGGAGCAATCTAAAAGACTATTAGAGAAATATACACCTACTAAGGGTATTAACCACATTCCTGCGTAAATGTAACATAAGAGAAAACTCTATATCCCATAAGGCTTGCAGAGCACTAGA
>NZ_JARJFB010000238.1:0-1755 GCF_034554655.1 Candidatus Megaera venefica | reverse complement strand
AGATGCTGTGAACCCAAAGTGATGTAAAGTTACTTATCATAGGCAATCAATATCAACTATTAAAACAAAGGTCAAAAAATATTATGAATACAGGAACGGTTAAATGGTTTAATGCAACCAAGGGATATGGCTTTGTAGAGCCTAGTGACAAATCGAAAGATGTTTTTTTGCATATCTCGGCGTTAGAAGCTATAGGTCTTAGTGATTTACAGGATGGACAGAAGATCAGTTATAATATTGAATCTAATAAAGGCAAAATATCGGCGATTGATATTAAGTTAATATAAAGGATAATTAAACAGTGATGGGCTTTCTAGAATACGTAATAGCTTATCAAGAACTTTTGGGATTTGTAGCAGCGGGGCTAAGTGCTATTTCTTTTTTGCCGCAACTAATTAAAATTTGGAGATTTCGCTCTGTCAAAGATATATCAACAGGTATGTACGTCATATACGCTGTTAGCGTAATATTATGGCTAATTTATGGAATTATTATAAAGTCAGAGCCACTAATTCTAGCTGAAATATTGACGCTGATTTTAGTTTCCGCAATTCTTACCATGAAATACTTATGGAAGTAATCCAGATGTATTTAATGCTTAATTTTTTGAGTTTTTAAAGATTTCATGTTATACTGATCACTTGATAATCAACCAAATTATTTTACTGCATATTATTATGGCCATTACAAAATTTCTTGATCCAAAAAATGATGTTGCATTTCGCCGCATATTCGGCAGCGAGAAGAATAAAGATATTCTTATTCATTTTATTAATGACGTACTAGAGCTTAAAGACGGAGAGAAAATCAAAGAGATCACGTTTTTACCTACTATTGCTGTACCTGAAATTGCCGCCAAAAAGCAGAGTGTAGTTGATGTCTTGTGTAAAGATGAAAACGGAGTGCAGCTTATTATCGAGATGCAGGTATCTCCACAAGAGGGTTTTGAGAAAAGAGCGCAATATTATGCGGCTAAAGCTTACTCTCGTCAGTTAAATAAAGGTAAGGAAGAAGGTGCTAGATATATTGATCTAAAGGCGGTAATATTTATTGCTATAACTGACAATATTATATTTAAAGATAAAATATTCTATAAGTCCGATCATATTATTCTTGATAAAGAATCTTATACTCATGATTTAAAAGATTTCTCTTTTACTTTTATTGAACTACCTAAGTTCAAAATCACTGACATAAATCTACTTACCAATATTATTGAAAAATGGTGTTATTTTTTCAAAAATGCAAATAAAACCAGCGAAGCGGACTTACGTAAATTAATCGGCTCTGACTTAGTCATAGAGAGAGCTTATGAGGAATTAAATCAGTTCAACTGGACGGAAGAAGAATTACTTACCTACGAGCAGGAGACTAAACGTATTATGGATAATAAAGCCGCCGAAGAATATATGCTAAAACAAGCAAAATCTGAAGGTAAGGCAGAAGGTAAGGCTGAAGGTAAAGCTGAACGAAACGTTGAAATAGCTAAAAACCTCTTATCTCAAAATATAGATATTAATACCATATCTACCGCTACTGGCTTACCTGTTGAAAAAATCAACGCGCTTAAATCCTAAAAGGGGTCTAGTGAGAAGCGATTTGTCCAAAATCTAATTTGCAACAAAGCCAGGGATTTTATATCTCCGAAGGGGACATTAAAAAACCAACATCACTATTTAGTCTCTCCGTCAAAACTCTAAATTTTTGATATAATTTCAAGAATTTCAAAAATAAATCACCGCACATTCATTTTTT
>NZ_JARJFB010000237.1:0-1779 GCF_034554655.1 Candidatus Megaera venefica | reverse complement strand
AGACAAAAGTATATCAACATTTTTACCATTACCTACAAGCGAGGCATTTAAATATCTTGCACAAAATCAAAAAAATGAAGTAGTCTATTCTTCTTCTTTGAAACAGGAAAAATTTGGTATAGGAAGTAATCAATGGGCCTTAGAAGGTAAATTTACAAAAGATGGAAGATCTATTTTAGCTTGTGATTTACACTTAGATTTAATGGTACCTAACATTTGGTATCATGCTGGTCTTAAATATAATAAAAATGGTGAAGAAATTTTTGTTGTAGGTGCTACCCTACCTGGAACTCCTTTAATTATAGTTGGAAGCAATGGTCATGTTAGTTGGGGGCTAACTAATGCTGAATTAGATACTAGTGATTTAGTTCTCTTAGAAAGTGATGAAAAAATATGGCAAAGAGAAGAAATAATAAAGGTCAAAGGAGATAAGGATTTTTTAACTGAAATAGACCAATCTCAATGGGGTCCTGTTATACCTGGTACTTACTTAAATCATAGATTTGCGTTAAAATGGGTAGCCCATGATACCCAGGCATGTAATTTAGGTTTCATCGACCTAGAATCAGAAAAAGATGTTTATTCTGCTATATCAACTTCACGACATATTAAAGGTCCAATTCTTAATTTCATGTTTGCTGATAAGAGTGGTAAAGTAGGTTGGACTTTAGTTGGAACCTTACCTAAAAGAATTGGTTTCAATGGTGAATTACCAATTCAAAGTAATAGTATAGAAGCTAAAACTCTCGGGATTCAAAATACTAAATTATACCCAGCTGTATATAATACCAAAGAAGGATTTCTTTTTACGGCCAATAATCGTACACTTGATACTTCTTGGGAATCTATTATAGGACATGGTACTTATATTAACCCTATACGTGCATATCAAATTCAAAAGTCTCTAGGTACATTACAAACCTCAGAATTAGAAATGCTTAGATTACAATTTTCTGATGAAGCAATTTTCTTTAATCGTTGGCATACACTTATGCTTTCTTTAATTGAAGATAAAAATAGTTCTTTATATAATCTTATCCAATCTTGGGATAAACATGCTTCTAGCGAATCTAGAGCATATCCTTTAATCAGAGAATTCAGGCAAACTGTATTAGAAACATTCCTAATTAAAATTCTACAGCCTGTTCTAGACCAATATTCAGATTTTCCTCTTTCTATGTTTGATTTTGAAGAACCTATCTGGATGATAGTGAATTCTAATATTTGTGATGTGTTAAGCAAAGATATGGGATCTTGTCGATCGAAATTAAGTGATATTTTATACAAAATAAACATTAAGTATGAATTAGCCGGATACCCTACATGGGGAGAGATTAATCAAACTGTCATCCAACATCCACTTAGTAGTATCTCAATATTATTAGAAAAATTTCTGGATATGCCTAAAAATCCTAGTTCTGGTGATTTTTTTGTTCCTAAAGTTTTAGTTAAGAATGTGGGTGCTTCATTGAGAATGGTTGTTAAGCCAGGGGCAGAAAATGAAGGTATCTATCAATCTCCTACAGGTCAAGCTTCAAACCCTATTAGCCAATTCTATAGAGTTGGATATAAAGAATGGGCGAGTGGACAGAGTTTTCCTTTAACAGTAATAGTTAAAGACTCAATAGGACAAATAAGACTTGTACCTGGAAAATAACATCAAAAATTACACAGTTTTAGTTTCTTACAATACCTATTATTTAGTCTCTCCGTCAAAACTCTAAATTTTTGATATAATTTCAAGAATTTCAAAAATAAATCACCGCACATTCATTTTTT
>NZ_JARJFB010000236.1:0-1787 GCF_034554655.1 Candidatus Megaera venefica | reverse complement strand
CTTCTTCGTTTCTGCATCTTTTTGTCATCGTTTGACAAAGTTTTTTTGGTCTTTGCAGTAAAAACCTTACCCTTTTCTTTGAAGTTATGACCAGTGTAGTGCATTTTGTGCTAAAACCGGTATTGCACAAAGTACATTTTTTGAGTGGAAGAATACTTATCCAGAGTTTAAAGAAGCTTATGATATAGCAATAAATTTTGCCGAAACTTATTGGCATAAATTACCAGCTAATGATCCAAACTTTAACTTTCCTTATTGGGTAATAAATATGCGTAATCGCTTTGGCTTTGGCAAGTCTCGCTTCAAAATAGCCGATAAGAAGAATGCTAAGGAAATGATGCAAACGGCAAAAGAGCATCTAGATGAAGATATGATTACGGTTAATGATTACACCGCTATAGTAAATAGTGCAAAGACTCAAGCTATTATTGATGGAGAGTGTAGTGATACGGAAGTGTATCGTCCTAGTACTAGAGAAGAGTTGCTGGAGAAACAAGCTTTGTTAGAAGATATTATTGAGAAAAAGAAAATATTAAAGAAAGCGGTGGTTAAAAAAATTGATTCCCGAAGAAATTGAATTACAAGCTATCAAATGTCAATTATCACTTTACGAATTCTTTAAGCAAGCCTGGGAACAAATAGAGGGTAGTACTTTTTTTAAAGATGGCTATCATATACAAATGATATGCGAGCATCTAGAAGCTTTGCAAAAACGCGAGATCAAAAACTTACTTATTAATGTTCCCCCTCGTACCAGTAAAACAAGTTTAATTTCAATAGCATTCCCAGCTTGGGTTTGGACGCATTCGCCACATGAGAAATTTATGTATGCCAGTTATGCTCAAAGCTTATCATTGAAACATTCGGTAGATTGTAGACGTCTTATACAATCACCTTGGTATCAAATGTTTTTCAAGCATTCTTTTAGATTAATGAAAGACCAAAATACTAAAGGTAGGTTTGATAATGACAAAAGAGGTTATCGCATTAGCACTAGTGTTAATGGCTCTGTTACAGGAGAAGGAGCGAGTATACTAATATGTGATGATCCCAATAATACAAGGTTTGTCGAGTCAAAAGCTATAAGAGAGAGTGCATTAGAATGGTGGACTAAAGCTTGGTCTACAAGATTAAACGATAAAAAGAATGACTGTCGTATTGTGGTTCAACAGCGTTCGCACGAAAGGGACGTATCAGGTTATATCATTGCCAACGATAATGCAAAAGAATGGGAAAAATTAATACTTCCTATGGAGTTCGAGAAAGTCCGTACTTGTGTTACAAGTTTAGGTAGCGATTGGCGGAAAGATGAAGGTGAATTACTTTGGCCCGACCAGATTGGCTCGAGGGAACTCACTAGTTTAAAGAATGATCTAGGCTCAACATACGCAATATCAGGACAGTTACAACAAAGACCGTCTCCGACAACTGGTGGAATTATCAAGCGTGATTGGTTCTTGAAATATACGAAGAAAATTTATCCTAAATTTACTCTAATACTTCAATCTTGGGACACAGCAATATCCGATAAACCAACCTCTGCATATTCAGCTTGCACCACTTGGGGTGTGTTTAAAGATGAGGATGATGTAAAAAAAGTTATCCTATTGTCAGTGTGGCGGGGTAGAGTTCTATATCCCGACCTACGCAAACGTGCGCAACGTCTATATAAGAACTATCTAGATACAGGCGAAACAAGTGACGCTACTTAGTCTCTCCGTCAAAACTCTAAATTTTTGATATAATTTCAAGAATTTCAAAAATAAATCACCGCACATTCATTTTTT
>NZ_JARJFB010000235.1:0-1814 GCF_034554655.1 Candidatus Megaera venefica | reverse complement strand
CAATATTGTTGGACTAGCAATACTAATACCTTGTATAAAACGCCCCAATAGAAAAAATTTATAATTGGAGGTAATGACGCAAAGTAGGGTGGCTAAAATAAAAAATAATAAGTGGTATAAAATTATTGTACGATAATTAAATTTATCCCCTAAAATCCCAGATAATAAAATACCTATGCAATAACCTATAAAATTTAAACTTAGGGATAATTGTGCCATGAAGGATGATAAACCAAATTTTTGCTGGAGATCAGGAATGCATGGAATAAAGAAATCTATTTCGGCTCTAGAAATGATGCATATAGTTAATAAGGAAATAAATAATAACATGAAATTACTACAATATTTTATGAATTTTATGCCTAGCTTGTTCCCACATTTTGTTGACATTATATAGGGTGCCATAGCATTGCCTAATCGAGCGCTATCAAAATCCAATTTTACCACGCAAAAGATAACCTAAGGTTAGTTTGAAAGTAATACAAATAACTGATACACACAACATAATTTTTAGGTAATATCATCAGATAAGTAGGGTTGTTCCCAATTCTGTTAAAGCTATTTAGCAATTTTCTTGGATCGAAAAAACTTCTTGCGCTCAACCTTGGATTGAGATAACGTTTAATTGATTTGTTATTTTAAAGTCTGAGTTTTATTATGGAGTTAATTAAAAAAGATTTTAAGGACTACAGTTATATAAAAATTGGGAACATATTAATATGGATATACACAAAGTAGTTTTATTATTAGTGGTATTTAGTTTAGCGGGCTGTAGCACAAAAAAAAGTATAAAAAACATTAACTCAGCGTATGAAGCAACTAGAGAAATAAATAAGATCTCAATACAAGATGATTTAAAAGAAAAAGCGGGCGATAAAGTCTATTTTGCTTTTGATAAAACCGATCTTTCTAAAGACGCTAAAAATGTACTTAAAAAACAAGTAGAATGGCTACAAAATAACCCGTCAGTGCAAGCTTGGATTGAGGGGCATTCTGATGAGATAGGAACAAAAGAGTATAATCTTGCCTTAGGGTTGAAAAGAGCAATTGCCGTAAGTAAATTTTTAATAGCACAAGGTATTGAGAAAAACAGACTAACTGCCATTTCATATGGAAAGGAAAAACCAGAGATCCTTGAGCATACGAAAAGGTCACATCAATTGAATAGAAGGTCAGTAACAATAATAGTTACTGACCAAGCTATATAAAAGTAGTTAGGGTTATGCAAGGTGATAAAAATTTAAAACTTATAGTGGTTGCAGATATAAATAATCTAAAATTATTTACTGCTCAAGGTCTAAAGATTATTGGACTTTTAGATAGTATTATAATTGCGTCTGGAGTAAATCATAAAAATACAAAGCATGACAGTTTATATCAAAAGAAATCTGCTCCAGGTTCTTGTTTTGAACCCCACACCTCTGATAAAGGCATAAAATATCAAGAATCTTCGCATAAAATATCAGAGCATGTTCATTATATTATCAGCGCTAATAAGGATTTTAAGAGTTTAATTGTTATTGCTGATCCTAAAATGCTTGGGTATATCAGACAGAATTTGAGCAGTGCTATAAAGAAAAAAGTCATAAAAGAAATAAATAAAGATCTAATAAACCATTCGATCGACGAAATAGAATACGCAGTATTTAAATAGCTAAGCCCAAATTAGGATTGAGACAGGTAAAATGCCACCACTATCTGGGGGGCAATAAACCTATAATAGTTTTAACTAAAACTGATTTGTCAGCTCCAGAAGGTCCAATAATTATTAACGAATTATCTTTTACTATATTTAAATTGATTTCATTTAATAC
>NZ_JARJFB010000234.1:0-1852 GCF_034554655.1 Candidatus Megaera venefica | reverse complement strand
ATTTTATATAGAGTTAAAAAATATCAGCAGGCGATAGATGCTTATAATATGGCACTCAAATATAAACCTGATTTTGCTATAGCATATTATAACAAAGGTATCACCTTAGATGAATTAAAACAGTACGGCAAAGCAATAGCTGAATATGATAAAGCACTCAAGTACCAACCTGATTTTAAAGAAGCTATATATAATAAAGCGGTAACATTGATGCATATGGGTAAACATAAGGAAGCGGGTGAATTATATATGGGACTCTGGGATGAGGAAACTGTTGCTGAGTACAAAAAGGCCTTAGAAAGAGGTGAACACCTAGATTTTAATGGTCAACATGTCGTAATTATACCCAAAAGAGAGCCTTAGGCGTTCTTAAACTAGTTCCTATCTAGCCAAAGCATCGATTAATCTTTGAGCTGTTTCCGGAATCTTATTAGCAGCTTGCAGTGAAGTGATAGCGGCAACCAGAGTTCTAATAGTTTCAGAATATTGTTGTGCAGTTAAAACATAATCTGCTCTAAGGTAAGAGTTTGCGGCTTTTTGAGTTATGTTTGTAGTAGCTCTAAGGCCATCTGCTAAAGACAACAAGTTTTGTTTTTGATTGGCGATACTGGCTTGCTCTGCTCTGATGGTTGCTAAAGCAGTAGTATATATATTTTTAGCAAATACAATCTCGGCTGCGCCATAAACGCTAAAAAAATTTATTAATGAATTATCATACAATAAATTTATCACTTCTATTTTTGCTCCAGCTAGAGCTGGGTTTCCCCGAGCCATGGCATTGGATAATTGATCTATAGTCGCATTTGTAAAATCACAATTCATAGCTTTTAGTGCGCTAATAGTCTGAGGTAAAGTCTCGTTTAATAACGATAAAAATGAAGGGTTACCATCTCTTAACGAGGATATAGCAGTCGCTACTTCCCGCCTAGTTAATGGATTAGCACCTGTACCAGACCCCTTATTCATTCCAGCTGCATCTACTAAACTTAAATTGCGCGCTAAATCTTGGTTCACTTCAGATTGGCTATTGTAATATCTGCACCTAGTGTAGTCTTCGGCAATCCAACGATTTATCGTGTTAGCAATTGAAGACCTAAACAATTTTCCCTTACTAATATCATTTACTTTTATTCTTAACTTATCGGTTACATTCAATCCAACTTGAATTTCTATATCCCTAACATCACCTTTAAGTAGTCCTTTACCGTCAAAATCAGCAGTCTTTATCAACAAATTAAGCTGAGCCTTTTTGGTTCTCAAGCTCTTCTGGAGCACGGCAAGTTTATCCGTGGACAATAATGAGCCTGCACTACTAATAATCTTTAAACTATCTTGCAAAAGAGAGGCAATTGTTTTTAAATATTCATCGGTAACCGTTAATAGATTTACGCCGTACGCAGTGTTCTTAGCTATCGCACCGAGGAGAATTTCTCCATCTCTTAGTGAATTACCAAGAAAAGCATCAACAACTTCTACGAACACATCATTACCGGTCGTTAAGCTCGTGCCAAGACCTCTAGTCTTACTTTCGGCGGCAGCTACTTCTCTTGATACTAGACCAGTTAGGTCATTTCCTAATGTTAAAGTCATTTATTGAGCCAGTGGTAATATTTTCTTTGATTTATGTATTATGGATTTTGCACCATATCTGGGCAAAACCAGTAATGAACTAGCTAGAGTGAATAACAGAGAGTTACGTTTGGATCTGACATTATCTTCCACTAGCATAAAATTGCTTATAAATTTTGTTACCCTATGCTCTTAGGGCATATAAATGCCATTTCTTCCCACAGTGCATTTTTATATATATTGCAATGGTCTCTTAATTATTTATTAACTATTCATTGTTACA
>NZ_JARJFB010000233.1:0-1867 GCF_034554655.1 Candidatus Megaera venefica | reverse complement strand
CTTCAGACACATCAAGATCTTGCTGCAAATATTCATAACCACAAAAATATTGCCAATAAATATTTTCCTTTAGCTCTTCCTCCGTAAACGAATCAGAACCGTTGTACATAGCTTGAAGCATTGATAGTGCTAGCATTACTCTATGATCTTTCTTATTTCTACCAAATTGCTTGATTTCAATGTTAGGCAATGCTCTGGCTTCAAGTTCAGACCAATTTACTAAATCCCTTAGTTTATATAACTTGTTTTTAGGATTTAGTTTTGTAGATAATTTCTCTTCAAATAACCTTTCTTGTTTTTGGAGAAAAGTAATATTTTCTATAGGCATAATTTTAAAATCCGTAAGCTTTATGCGGTAATTATACCATTTTCTTATGGATTTTGTAAGCTGTTTATGACATGAAACCCCTTGTTAATTCAGGCGGGGAGAGTTTTGACGGAGGGACTAAATATTGTTTTTGTGTTAACATCAAAAAGTGTAGCCCATCAATGGCGTACGATATAGCACGCTGGCACGTTGATACTGCTATATCCTTAGCAAGGTTATATGGGGTACTTAATAGTCATAGTATTAGTTGTAGGCACTTTGACTCTATTGTTGAGAGGAGCGCATATACGTATAATCGTAATACGGACAACGCTTCATTAATCATGAATAACACTGGCTCAGTCTATGCTATTTCGACGCATAAGACGCAGAAGTTTTATGAAATCAAAAGTACTACAAAAGACACTATTGGTAAAACTAATTTTATAGATGCGTGCAATAAAATATATAATGCTAAACAAGACTCTGTAAATGCTAAACAAGAGCTTTCTGTATATGAAAGAATAGAAAGAGCTTTAGGCTGGATGACAAAAGCAAGAACCTCTATCGATATCGCCACAAAATTCTTGCTGTTTTTTACGGCTCTGGAAGCATTAATGCCGGAGATCAAAACCCATACAATATGCACTAAAAACAAGAAATGCTCTAAAGTTGATGCTGTATGTACTAAAACTGAGGAGTGCAAAGAGCAGAAGGTAGGGATTAGCGAGAACCTTGCCCAGTGCATAACAACTATCTGTAGTGCAACTCCAAACGAACGAGAAGAATTAAAGAAAGAAGTAAAAGAATGCTATAGTATCAGAAGTTCGTTGGTACATTCAGGAAGCCTTAATGTCTCAGAGGAGGATTGTAAAAAATTAGAAACCTATACAGAATACGTATGCTACTGGTTTCTTGAACATGCTATTGCATCTAACAAACCTTACGATGAGATAATAACAAAACTGGCTAATGCATGGAATGAAAAAAGTCTTTTGTAACGGAAATACATCCCGTTCGCTTTAATAAAGGATCGAATTCGTCCTCTAAAGCAAGCTAGTTAAAGGTCTAAATTTCAACGCCATAATTTACGTTATGGAAAGTAAAGTCTAGAGTCCCTCCGTCAAAACTCTCCCCGCCTGAATTAACAAGGGGTTTCATGTCATAAACAGCTTACAAAATCCATAAGAAAATGGTATAATTACCGCATAAAGCTTACGGATTTTAAAATTATGCCTATAGAAAATATTACTTTTCTCCAAAAACAAGAAAGGTTATTTGAAGAGAAATTATCTACAAAACTAAATCCTAAAAACAAGTTATATAAACTAAGGGATTTAGTAAATTGGTCTGAACTTGAAGCCAGAGCATTGCCTAACATTGAAATCAAGCAATTTGGTAGAAATAAGAAAGATCATAGAGTAATGCTAGCACTATCAATGCTTCAAGCTATGTACAACGGTTCTGATTCGTTTACGGAGGAAGAGCTAAAGGAAAATATTTATTGGCAATATTTTTGTGGTTATGAATATTTGCAGCAAGATCTTGATGTGTCTGAAG
>NZ_JARJFB010000232.1:0-1884 GCF_034554655.1 Candidatus Megaera venefica | reverse complement strand
CTATGGCTCATTTTATGATCAAATTCGAAGGGAGAATTTAAGTGCCTATAATCGAATTTACACAAATAGATGGAAAGTCTCTAAAAAAACTACCGCTGATCCAAGTAGCAATAATAGTCGCTGCAATCGTTGCTGTGCTAAAATTCCTATCACCTATAGCATACTCTTTTATAGTTTTTATACCTCTACCAGAATAAAAGCCTGCTACTAAATTGATTGCTAAAAAAGATGCAATGATTATTATATCTATGTTGTACGACATTTTATGTATATTTATTTAAATTGCTCAATCTTTAAGTTAAATAAAATATCACAGGAATTCAATAGATAATTTATTTAGGAGAAGTTAAATGACCAATATAGTTTTAAATACTAAAGAGTTTCAATCTAAAACAGAAGCTAAGAACTTTTTCAAAGAAATGCTTAGTAAATATAAGCCTAGTAATGTTGTCGATGATTTAGAGGATATAAAGCACCTTACTTCTCTTTTAGAAAGACATCCTGAAAGAAATGAAAAAGTTGGTGTTGGTATAAGTCATTTCAAAGTTACCAATACTAAATTTAGTAAACGTAACTTTTGCTTTCATATCATAAGAATAGATGGTACAGAAACAGATTTTTCTTATATTAATTGTATTGATATACATTCGTCCCAGAAAGAAGAAGTTAGCAAAGCGTTCAGGTGGTCTGTAAGAGAATATGTGCAAACAAGAAAAAAAGAACTTTTTAGCAATGTACTGAATGGGGTAATTAAATGTTTTGATACTGGTGAAACAATTACGTTTGAACAGGTGGAAATGCGTTACCATAAGCCTAATACATTTAATGTAATAGTAAAAACTTTCTTAAAAGATCAAGATTTAGATTTCGATCTAGTTGAACTCACTGATAATCAAGATAATCAATACTCACCTGAATTAACAGATGATGTATTAAAACAAAAATTCCTTAATTACCATAATGAAACTGCGCAACTTTATCCAAGAAAAACTTCGTAACGGTTTAACATTAAAGCTTTCAAGTATACAACCTAACTTTAGGTGCTTTAAGCGACTTTATTAGGTAAGCTAGTCACCAGATTGTATAATTAAAGAGTTGTTGGCACTTAAGTGCCATACTTTAATTTTTACATCTAAAACTTTATTCCAAAGTATACCCTTAGTATACCCAACAAAAATTTGTTTATTCAATAAAGCTTTATAGCCTTTTGTTTATATGGTGCGCCCTAGAGGATTCGAACCTCTGACCTACGGATTAGAAATCCGTTGCTCTATCCAGCTGAGCTAAGGGCGCGCGGCAGGCTTTATTCAAAGCAAGTCGTTTATAGCAGCGAACAAATAATTTTTCAAGTCAAAATTAGATAGCTACCTGGCATTGTTAATTACAACCATTCTTATTTTGGTTTTATTAATAAATAAAACACATCTAAATCTATTTAGCTTAACAGTGATTTTGGCTATATTATTCTTCGACTTCATCTTCGTTTTAGCAAAAATGTCATCTTTTATGTGGATATGGTTTCATCAAAAAATAAAATAATAATAGAGAATAATAAAAAGAATAATGAAATACATACATATGTCAAGTAATGTTACACTTATGTATTTTTTAGAATTAAAGGATTTATGATAATTACCTATTTAAATCAAAACAATAAAATTGAAAGAAGTACAGAAGTTATTCTTGACCCTTCTACTTTATGGATTGATTTAGTCAATATGTCTAGAGAGGAAGAAAAATTAATTGAAAACTTTTTAGGAATTGATATTCCTAGTAAAGAAGAAATGGAACAAATTGAAGTCTCTAGGAGGCTATATGTAGAAAATGATGCTACTTACTTTATTATGTCATTAATTAATCATAATATCACATCCATTATTAATC
>NZ_JARJFB010000231.1:0-1896 GCF_034554655.1 Candidatus Megaera venefica | reverse complement strand
TTAACAATAATATGTATCTTTTAGTATGGAAAGACACGCCTCATTTCTATAGTGAAATTGGTCTAGAAAAAAAGGTAGTAACTACTCCTCAAAACCAAGTAGAGCTATGCAAAAATTCGTGTACCCCTCTCCAACAAAAATTGGACAACATATATGTAATACCCAATAACGGTAAGAAAAAAGAAGAATAAGCTTTAGCTTCTTCTTCTTCTTTTTTCTCTAGTACTCCTATTGAAGTTAATACTCCTTGTAGCGTGCGCGCGTGAGGGAAAAATTCAACCTTGCAAAATCGTACAAATCTCGAACACAAAACCTGAACCAGCACCGCAAGAACCAATTATCGAAGTTCCAACCTTGGCTACTGGCTACATGAATGAGCCAGCCAAGGTTTACCAAACAAATGAGATTCGTAGTGAGGCAACTGAGGTCGTGACAAACAGTCACGGGCTGGAAACGCAACCATCGACAGATTGTCGACAACTGGAATCACAGGCTTTAGCAGCGGAGAAAGAGCTTTACCAATCTCACAAAAACCGAGAATCAAGCAGCGGAATAAGCCTTTTGCAGGAGATACCTTTCCTAACCAACCTACTTGCCAAACCAGACACCGAAACAACTGAAATACAGGAGGAAGTTACCCCAATGAAAGCACAACAAATACCGCTAGAACCAGAGCGCAACATGGAGTTTGAACTAAGCGGAGCGATATTCAAAAGCTTTGGAAACGTAAGGTCTAACGAGATCATGGATCATTGTAAATTCATTATGATTAATCCAAACAAACTAGGCGTTCAGGTCAGCAATGGGTTTAGTCTATCGGCAAATGATAAAGAAACCTTGAAAGCCTGTATACATCAGGTCTACGGGAATAATATCAACATAGTTTCCTCTGCCGTAGTAAAAATAACTCAACCTGAAACTAAATTTTTGCAAGAACCTCCAAAACAACCGAATTGCCAAAGATGGGAGCAATTCAAAAAGGAGTTGCTCAAGTATTTTCCCGAGAAAACGAGTGATCATATTTTGGCAGCTTGGTTTGACAAACTGAGAGTTAGTGAAGATGCGCCAAACAACAGAATTATCTTAACCGGATCGACGTTTTATGTTGATAGCGTTTACAGTAGGTTTCAAAGCTCGATTGAGAGTGTAGTCAAAAAGAACAAAATAACTCTTGAATTGCATTATGAAAATAATAGCCAGAGACCAATAATTTATAAACCGAATGGATGGTTTTGATGAAATATTTAAAGAAGGAAGATTATGAGTTTGGAGGACGGTATGACACTTTAAGGAGTGAAATACGTCAAGATATGAAGGACTTAGTACTATTGCATAAGTTTGGCTAGACAGGATTGAAGATAATTTACTTGAATTGAAAGACCTAAGTACAGAGGTAATCAAAAATGAGAAATAGCGCAGAGATTCAGCTGATTGGTTACGTATACCAAGATGAAAAATGCCTGAATGAACAAGCTTATCCGAATTGGGTAGTGTTTAAGCTTTGTGTGAACAGGAAGTACAAAGATAAGAATGGAGAAGAAAAACAGGATACTAGTTGGTTTGAGTGTAAATCTAATTCTGAAACGATGTCCAAACTTATTAAGCTGTACGTAAAAGACAAAATGGGTTTATTTGTCAGAGGAATACCTAAGGCTAAAGCTTATACGACTAGCAGCGGAACAGCTGAGGCAAACATTGAAGTACTAGTAACTGAGTTTAATATTCTAACGTATCCAAAAGAAAAGACGGATACAACAGAGCAAAGTAACGGCAGCTACAAGATAGAAAGCAGCACAAAGGCAGTTATGCCAGAGGCAGAAATATACGATGACGAAATACCATTTAGTTAGGAAAGAGATGCTTAAAAAATCATTATCGGTATTTGATATCTTTTCA
>NZ_JARJFB010000230.1:0-1897 GCF_034554655.1 Candidatus Megaera venefica | reverse complement strand
ATTGCCCCCTAGAATTTATCCGGGGGCTAGGTAGGCCCCTTTTTTAACCCCCCCCCCCCCCCCCCACCCCAATGCTTCAGCTAAATGCAGCTGTAGCATTTCCTTTGCTGTTTAAGTAGGTGTTCTAAACGTCATGGCGTGACGTGGCATCCAGAAAAAATAAAACTCCGGAGTGTAGCAGTTTTGTAATAAAAGCTGGATAGCCACGTCGCAATGACAATATTCTTCTATAGCTTATGTAATTAATTATCCTGATCAGGGTTCTCTCCACCAAGATTCGTAACATCATTATCTGGATCTGTAGGTTTTACGAATTCATTGTCTGCTTCTCCATTAACAGTTAATGGACCTGACATTAATTCTCTATGATCAAATTCAGCCGGTCTATGCTTCGTCGCAAGTATTGCTGAAATAACACCGCCGGAACATTCATCAAGTTTGCCTAATAGACTAGAGAATCTTTGGAAGAGTGGACCACCATAAGGTGCACCGCACGTCCCATGTGCTACAGCATCTAAGTTAGCGCTAAATTCAGTATTAGAGCTATTAACAAAGGTAGCTAGTAAAATCTCATCAGAGAGAGAAAGGACTTCATTTAAAAATATAATTTTATTTTCGTTAAAAATCTCATTAAATAATTTAACGAAATCCTCTTTTAAAATAGGTTGTAATACATCGATCGGTTGTCTGAAAAACTTGTGAATAAGAGCTATCTTCTCATACTCATCACAACTATCAATAGTTTCTTTAAGATATTTATATGTCATAGGCGGCTTTTTTATGCTTAACAAGGCATTCTTCCAGGAGCCTCTTAACAAGTAATCATCCATACTTATTCTATTTTTAGCTAGATCTTTAAAATACTGCTCTGCTGATGATGTTGCTGATATCATCGTTAACAATCGCGGCTTTCCTCCTCCTAGTAGCTCATTACCTAAAACTAACTTTGCTTCTGGTAATTCTTCCTCATGTCTTTCATCTTTACTCATTAATTTTACCTCTTCTTTAAATTATAGAAATGTTTGGCTAATATAACATGTTAATAACAATAATCAACAAGATCGTTAATATATACGAAACTTTAACAAAAATTTAAGAAGTATTTAAAATGAATAACTTTGTAGAGCAGCCTTACTAGCTGCTCTACTCCAAGTTAAGTAAAAAAAAGTAGTAACATATACATATTTATTGATATCCGTTTTTAGGCGTTACTTTAATTTTAAACGATCAAAAAATACTAATAGAGATGGGGGAAGTTGTTGCTATAAAAGTGAAACCTACTTTAAATGAAAGTTTGTTTGTATTATTTAGTGCTGGGGCACTTAAAAGATTCAAGTAGTTTAGTCCCAACGGCATCTTCATGTGAGCAATGCTTTTCTTTTATATTGTTCTTGACCAGCCCTCTCTCATCACTACGAGTGAAGCTTAAACGAAATATATTTGCATTATCCCATACAGAGCATTGTAAATTTGTGCTATCAAATCCAACAGATTCTTGGTTAGTACTACTAAAATTAGACTCAGTTAAAAATGCACTGTGAAACGAAGTGAATTTTATAACTGCTCCATCGAAATTCGCTTTATTAAGTTGAGAATTATTAAATTTGCATTTAGTGATGATAGTATATGAAAAATCAGCTTCATTTAAATTACAGTTAGTAAAGTCAATATTGGTAATAACTTTAGGTTTTTGAAGCGTTCCTGAAAAATTCGCTTTCTCAAAATTTGATCCTTTAAAAGATAATAAATTTTCCATATCTAGATTTGCAGTGCGAAAATCATGCTTTGGTAAATTAAGTACTTCATTTTGAGGTTGAGATTGAATTATGTTCTCTAAGCGTTTCAAATCATTGTTTTCTTTAGCACATGCATTACTAAATAAAATAAATGTTAATAA
>NZ_JARJFB010000229.1:0-1924 GCF_034554655.1 Candidatus Megaera venefica | reverse complement strand
GCTTTATATATGCAGATCCGCAAATAAATCTCTTCATAAATGACCAGACAACTCAGGACATAATAAAAAAATATCCAAATGATATAGAAGCATTAAATGCCTTGATAAAGGGTGAGATAGATGGATTTATTTCTGACCGAGTTGTAGGAGCTGCAGCAATTTTAAATAATAAAACAAATAGTGCTGTTAAAGAGGTTCAGCTTAATGTAAAAACACCAATTCATTTGATGTTTAGTAAGAAAACAGTACCTCTTGAGTTAGTAGATAAATTCAATCAAGAAATAAAGAAATTTAGTACTAGTGACGAATTTAAAAATATTGCTAAAACTTATCTTTATCCAGTGTTACTTCTACAAACTATAGATTCTCAGTGGTTTTACCTTATTGGTGTAATAGGCACGTTAGCATTTGCTATTTCTGGTATTGCTATTGCTGCTAAAGATAACGCCACTTTATTTGGTACATTTTTGTTTGCAATGCTTCCTTCAGCTGGAGGAGGAATAATGCGTGATATATTAATTAATAGAGATGAAGTCGGAATATTTTTAACTCCGTCATATATGTATTATATTATTATAGTGGTGCTTGTTGGGTTTTTTGCAATAAGACTTCTTGAGTATTATAACAAAAGGGCAAATGAAGATGACCAGATAACTCGTTTTTGGGATAATGTCCTTGTTCTTGGAGACGCTTTAGGCCAAGCTGCTTTTATAGTTACAGGTGTTTGTATTGTAATTATGGCAAGAATTGAACCAATAGAATTGTGGGGTCCGTTTTTTGCTTTTTTAACAGCAAATGGTGGAGGAATGTTAAGAGATTTATTACGCAAAAAGCACTATATAATTTGCTTAAACGGTGCAATTAATGCAGAGGTTTCGATCGTCTGGGGTTTAATATTCAGCATATATCTTGATATAAATTCTCATCATCCTGATCCACATTCTATTAGGAATGTCGTGATTGTAGTTGCTGTTGGTGCCTTCCTTACTAGGATGGCAGCATATTACCTGAAAATACCAAATCTAAAATTTAGATCAGAACCAGAAACTAGAAAAACAACAGAAGCTCTTGATGAAACAAGCGAAAAGTAACAACGCATAAAATACTAATATCAATTATTGCAATTCCAGACAGCGAAAGACAAATGGAGGAGAGGAAGGGATTCGAACCCTCGACACGATTGCTCGTGAACACGCTTTCCAGGCGGGCGCCTTAAACCGCTCGGCCACCTCTCCTTAAATGATTGTCATTTGGTGCTTTGTTACTCATCGCGTACTTATTTATTAAGTTACGATCGATGTGCAGCACTACAAATATTCCTGAATTTACTATAGAGCAAATTCTCTACATAACTTTATGATCATAGCCGACTTATTTCCGGTATCTGGCAATGGAAGAAGACCATGAGCTAAGCTCAGGATGACCGATAGTTGTAGTATGAAAGCCAGATACTATATCAAAACTATACCAAGATCAAGTCGCAATTAGAGAGAGCATTTTATGCTCAATTCTTATAAGAATATTCTTGCGTATTTTGATATTTCTATCTATTTATAAATTGTCAGCTATAAATTAGTTTTATATATTAAAGGAGGAATCATTATGAATGGAATTCTAAATAATCTAAGTGGCAGAAGTAATAAATTCTATTTATCGCTTACTGCTATATCACTTATATTTACTTTATTACTTAATTTTTACGCCAAAATATCTGAATGTTCTTTGATATTTACTTTTTTGGCGTTAACGCTAAATGTAATATTATCATTACATGGTACTAAAAAGGCTATGAAAAGCATAATATTATCAGTAAGTATAAGCTTTGCTTTGCTGTGGAATTTGAAATATTACATTCATGGTGAACTTATTAGTGGCCTTGTTTTTGCTTCTTTATTATCAGTATTAGCGTCTTCTTATATTGGTT
>NZ_JARJFB010000228.1:0-1940 GCF_034554655.1 Candidatus Megaera venefica | reverse complement strand
CTATGGCTCATTTTATGATCAAATTCGAAGGGAGAATTTAAGTGCCTATAATCGAATTTACACAAATAGATGGAAAGTCTCGTACTAGAGCCTCATTATAGTTCTTTATTGCAAAATAAGATAAACTTACATAAAATTTATTAGTTCCTCATATTTTGATACATCAGCTACAAGTTCGTCTAAATTGCCCATTTGTAAAACTTCTCCGTGCGTGAGATTAGTTTCCATATTATTAACGTTATCTAAAAAGCTAAGTACTGATTGTGAATATTCATCCTTAAATTCAAAAGTGTTTATTAGATTTCTTATTTCATTACTGATTTCAGGAAAAATTTGTAGCTTATATACAAATCGCGGATCAATTTGATGATGCTGGCAATTTTTTAATATTACTACAAAATATTGTATAGCAAGTTTTTTTGCTTCCTCTCTGTTTGTCGATTTTATATATTCTATAAAGCCTTTATCCTCGGTAATTTCTTTAATTGTATTACTAAGTTTCTCTAATGCCTTTATAAGCCCATATTGTTTCATAAATATCCTTAATCCCCAGTTGACATAAGGTGACAGTAGCCCTATTTTCTGGCACTTGCAGTATCTTTTTATTTTTGTAGCTATATTTAGTTTAGGTCTATGATTTGTTGTGTACAAAAATAAGAAATTCCAGCAAATCAATTGCCCCGTTTCTGTAATTTGACCTAACATTCCTATATTACTTTTTTGTGCTAATTCTTAATTTGGAATATCTTCGTTCAGGGATAATTTTTCCTGGTATAAAGCAGCCAAAGCAGCCACTAACCTTATGTCACTTGGGACGCTACAGACCTTATAACCAGCGCTTAAAAGGATTATATTTATCTTATCCATAGTTCGGATTAATTAAATATTACTTGGAAATATTTTTTGGTAAAAATGATGGTGGAGATGAAGGGAATCGAACCCCCGACATTCTGCTTGCAAAGCAGACGCTCTACCCCTGAGCTACATCCCCAAAATTATGTATATGCAGGTTTTATATACTGCCTTGCCAATATAGTCAATATAGTTTTTATATAACGTATAAATTTATAAGATATAACACAAGCTTTAGGCTATAGAGCCTAGTATAGAGAAATTGAATATGTAAGCGTTTCTTGTACTAGAGTCTAGTTATTTAATATTTCTCAAAACAAACAAAAATACATATTTTTGTACCAATTTATAATCAAACTTGATTTTTAAAGTGCTGTTACACGCATTTTAATAAGGGTCAACTTAGAGCTTTACCTTCTTTTCTTAGTATTGACATTATATAAAAAGTTTAATAGGATGCGATAAATCATTAATAATCTTTAATTATTAAAATCACTATAAATTTTTAATAACATATTAATATATTTTATGAGTTCAGTAGCAATAGTACGTTCATCTTATCCTAATATTTCTACTAATCACACCAGGGTAATTAATGGTACTATTATTTTTGCTAAAGAGAATATTTGGTTCAATGGTCATAAGGTGCAAATCGGCGGCGATTTTACGGATGTAGCCAGAGCGTTAAACAGACATTCTATAAAAACTGGGGTTAAAGCCGAGGTAGTTTTTAGCGATAATTTAGCAAGGCTTAAGCTAGTAGTGCGGGGACATAGTAATCTTGTGATTAATGACCCAAAAGGCGTATTTCGAAGCTTGCAAATGGGTAAAAATATTGGCACTAGCAACGATATGTTGGTACAAATTATTTGCAAAGGAAAAGTAACATGGTCATATAACCGCCCAACAAAGCCCCTAACGATACTCGGCTTAATATCAACAGACAACATAAAAGTATTAAATGCTTATAAGGATAGGCAACAAGTAAAATTATTAGGTCCTTTAGCAGAGCAGTTAGCTCCTTTAGCAGAACAGTTAGCTCCTTTAGCAGAACAGTTAGCTCCTTTAGCAGAACAGTTAGCTCCTTT
>NZ_JARJFB010000227.1:0-1940 GCF_034554655.1 Candidatus Megaera venefica | reverse complement strand
CTATGGCTCATTTTATGATCAAATTCGAAGGGAGAATTTAAGTGCCTATAATCGAATTTACACAAATAGATGGAAAGTCTCAAGCAATTAACTTTGCCTAAGGCAAATCATGAGTAAATTCTGAGTTTTTGGCATCCTAACACCAAAATTTTACCTTCTTGGCAAAAAAATAGCTCAAAAAATGAATGTGCGGTGATTTATTTTTGAAATTCTTGAAATTATATCAAAAATTTAGAGTTTTGACGGAGAGACTCATTAGTATTTTTCATGTTATGATTAGCTATTTGCTGCATATCGTGAACAAGGTCACTATATGTCCTGACACTGGTTTGATAGTTGTGTTCAAAAAACTTACGCTGAATCTCAATAAAATCAGTTGCGGTTTTACATTTTAAACACTCTCTACTTAGGCCTAAGTTGTTTTCAAAAGAATTATTAAGATTATCCGTCAAATTTTTTATCATTTTCTTTGCAAGGTCAGCAGATTCACTATGGCCCGGTGCACCCGAAGCAAACGTAGAATTAGCGGAATTTATAAAGTTAGTAACACCTTGCTTCATATCATCAACGAAATCTGATTCAAGTAAGTTAGCCCCAAGCACGCCATCTAACGAACCAAACAATTTATTCGGCTTATCACTCTTGTTCTTAGCTTGCTTTTCACTATTCTTATTATCATTCATACAGTTTCTCCTAAATCAAAATAATACACAACGTACTATTTTACGGCATTTTGTTTTCTTGCACAAATTTATTTACTGTCGTATATCTCTATATTTGTTAATATCTGTGGTTTTAAAGATTTTGTTAGTTCTATAAGGATTTATATCAACCCCACCTCGCCTGGTATATTTGGCAAAGATTGTCAATTCGACTGGCAAGCACTGCTTCATAATATCATGAAACATATGTTCAACACACTGCTCGTGAAACTCACTATGGTTTCTAAAAGAAATAATATATTTCAACATTGCTTCATGGTTTATTCTTCTTCCCTTGTATTTGATTTGCACTGAGGCCCAGTCCGGCTGATTTGTTACTAGGCAGTTTGACTTCAAGAGATTAGAATATACTGACTCTTCTACAACCATATTGTCATTAGTTAGTTTTAGTAAACCAGAATTAACTTTGTATTCGCTGACTTCTATGTCTAGTTGGTCAAGACATACACCCTCAAACATAGATAACTTATCACTAGAAAACTCGTTTAAAGATTTTACAGATACATGTGTGTTTGAATTAGTTACACGATCTAGATCAGCTTTAAGTATCCCAAGCACTTGGTTCTCATCAATAAATTTTGTCCCAGTATAAGAATTAAGGTAAAGCTTAACTGACTTTGATTCTACGATATTTTCAGAATCAAAAGGAACAAAGAATTGTAATATCCTAACTTCTGGTTTACCCTTTTGATTCAGCCATGACAATTCGTAACAGTTCCAAAAATCACCGCCGCTAAATGGCATGTCTTTAAATATGCCAACTTGTTCTCTGCCTAACCTTCTTGGAATACTTACTAATAGGTCTTTATCATAAAGATCAGAGTATTTAGTCTCTTTACCTAAAGACAAATTTAATTGCTCTTTCACTAGTCTTACCCCCCAAAAAACTTATTGCCAATATCTACCATTAGAAAAAACAGTGTTAATTTATAATAGTTTAATTTTAAAGCGGGCTATGCATCATATGTTACTAGTGAGCATAAATGAATCTTAGAAATTGGCGTATTACAAATTTAACTGATTTTACTATATAATTTTTTAACCATACAGTAACCTTGTTTTTAATAAATTAATACTATTTTCCAGACTATTTTTTTCCTGTTTAGTCAGCAACGCAGGGGCCTGTTCTATACAAATAATTAGTCTCTCCGTCAAAACTCTAAATTTTTGATATAATTTCAAGAATTTCAAAAATAAATCACCGCACATTCATTTTTT
>NZ_JARJFB010000226.1:0-1943 GCF_034554655.1 Candidatus Megaera venefica | reverse complement strand
ATTTATATTACCTTGTTTTATTTCGTCCCTTATTTTCAAATAAAGCGCACATTCCCACGTGTGCCGTTCAATATTTTTCTTGCTGTTAATCACGAGTTTTTTTAGTTGTTTAGGGATGAATTCAAGTGGGACATTATCAGGCAGTGTTCGTTTATTATCTTCATTCAATTTATTCAACACATTCAAAGCTTGTAGCGTATTTGATTTCGTATTTTTTGATTCATGCTGCAAAGCCAGCAAGGAGAATAGCCTTGGAGTGAATTGCCTGAAGTAGGAGTATTTGTTGGTAAACGCTTTGAAAACTTGAGTTTTTTTTCCATTTAATAAAGTATGGATTTCAGGTAAATCTCTTTCCAGCTCATCAGGAAATCGTTCATACAGAACAAGGCGTAATTGAGAATCAGGAATCGTTATATCACGTATAACTCCTTTTATCTCTTCGTAATTTGCTAATGATTCTCTGATCATAGCTTCATTCTGTTTAAATTCTTTATCCACTTGATTATTTGCTCGTGTATGTGCAGCATTCATCAATTTAATATAACTTGATATCAATAAATCTATGTTATTTTGATAAGCTTCTTTGAGAAAACAGATTAATGCAGTATACCTTCTGGTTGGCTCCATTTTTTTTATTCGATCAGCGGAGCAACGTTTAACCTCATTGGCCAGGGTACGTTTATAATTATTATTCACATGTGATAAATCGATCTGTAATGCACCAGTCGCAATAATACACTCTGATCGTTCTACTAAATTCAATATAGTGTCTGGTGACGCATTTTTGACAGGGGATTTTAAATTTTCAATAGGTGAATAATATGCTATAACTTCTAGTAATACATCGAGTTTATTAATAATATCTGGGGATAAGCACATATGGATTTTATCAAATAATAATTTCCTTGCTGAAGAACGTTGGGTTCTTATTATTCGTAACAAAGTATCTTCAGCAGGAAGCAACATTTTTAAATCCCGCAAAAATTCAACCGACTTAATTTGTAATAAACTAATCGGTTCAAATTGTAATGCTTGTTGAAAAATAAAATCTTTTAGAAGCATTTGTGTTTGCTCGTTAAAGGCATTGTATTGTAGATACGTGATGATTGTTTTTTGATGAGCTGATATTTTTTGTCTATTCAAATATAAGCAAATAATTGTGCTGTCTAATGATAATTGCATGCCTGCATAAATCACTATTTCTTCAATAATCTCAAAAGGCGACTGACAAGGTGCTGTGTTCAGTAATTTAATAAAAATGAGCTGATAGGCAAATCCTAACTTATTGTGTTCGCCTCGGCATTTGTTGATCAGAGAAAAATCCATGTTACTCAATTTACCGTATTCAATGAGGCTGTATTGCGAAAAACTCTTACTCATTAATCAGGCCAAAGATGAGTGAATTTATCCGCAGATAACTCGGTGTATCGAACCGTATGACGTATATTTTTATGACCAAGATATTGTTGTATGGTGCGCGTATCTTGGCTATCATTTGCTAATTTGTATCCTGTTGAATGTCGAAGCATGTGCGGATGAATCGAAAAGCCTAACTGCGCTTCCACCCCGGCTCTAGCAACAATTTTTCTAAATGTTGAGTCGATCATTGGGCTACCTCGTTCGGAAATAAATACATAGTCTGTCTGCGGATAAGCTCGTTTTATTTTACGTAATGCCCTGAGTTCTGGGCCAAAAAGTGGGTGTACTGAATTGAGACCATTTTTTCGCCGATTGACCTGCATTAAACCTGAGGTCAAATCGATCTGTTGCCAACGTAGTGATACCAATTCAGAAACACGCAATCCGTGACGATAAGCTAACAAAATCATCGTCGCATCTCTATGGCTGTGTCGACCTTGTTTTTTTGAAGCGTCAATAAGTTGATCGATTTCATGCGGAGTTAAAAACTCACGTTCACGACGCTCAATATTTGCAATTTTTTT
>NZ_JARJFB010000225.1:0-1944 GCF_034554655.1 Candidatus Megaera venefica | reverse complement strand
ATTTACTAACTCTTAGTTCGTAAATATTTATAGAGAGTTTCTGGGCTGATACTAAATAATCTTTGGCTAGTTCAGGTTAAGTTAAAACTTTGCTTGATTGTTTTAATAAAAGAGTGTATAGTCCACTCAAGTTTTTTACTACTCTTTACATATGCAGCTCTTAAAGAAACAACTAGAGAGCTCGCATTGATTGATGAAGATGTAACATTATCTAAACATTATAGTTAATCGCAGTCACTTGAATAAGAGTATACCGAAAGACACCTTAAATTTTAAGGTTTGTAAGACGATAACTCTTTTTGATAGGGCAACTTCGTTAAAGATGTAGCCAAGCATACTTTACCAAAAAGAACAATATATTAGTACTTAATCTATTATAGAATTATGTGCATGTGATAACTTGCTCTTGCTTATATTATTAAGCTTAGAGCATTATTTTTGGCATTTAAAATATTAATAGAAGCACTAAGCAAAGAAAAAATTTGTTATAAGTTTTGTTACTTATCGCAAAGCTATTTAAACAATGAAAGTATTTTTGGTTAAAGAATTTTTACTCTTTTAACTAAAATTATTTTCTCAAACAAGAATTATTATATGGAAAATTTTTATACATTTGGACTACCAGAGACTTTGGTTCAATCACTTGACAGACTTAACTTCAAAACTCCAACTCCAATCCAGGTTGCAACAATTCCAATTGCTTTAAATGGAAAAGATATACTAGGATCGGCGCAAACAGGTACAGGTAAAACCGGTGCTTTTGGAATCCCACTAATTGCTAAGCTATTATCGGATCAAAAGAGTTCTGCTTTAGTGCTAGCGCCAACAAGAGAACTTGCTGCTCAGGTTATGAGTGCATTACAAGACTTACTAGGCAGAAACTCTCCAATTAAGACGACCCTACTTATTGGCGGGGACTCAATGATGAAACAAATGCAGCAATTGCGGATGAGGCCAAGACTATTTGTTGGTACTCCTGGACGTATTAATGATCACTTAGAGCGTGGTAATTTAAATTTTAGTCAAACTAGTTTTTTAGTACTTGATGAAACAGATAGAATGCTAGATATGGGTTTTTCTATACAGATAGAAAGAATAATAAAACACCTACCTAAGCAACGTCAAACATTGTTATTTTCAGCTACTTTACCAAAAAACATCATTAAAATAGCTGATTCATATTTGAATCAGCCAGAGCGTATATCAATGGGCTCTACCTCAGTTCCAGCTCCAAAAATAAAGCAGGATATTGTACATCTATCTGAAGATGAAAAATACCCACAGCTTTTGAATCAACTTCAGCAGCGTTCTGGCTCGATTATTATCTTTGTCAAAACTAAGTTTGGTGCAGAAAAAATGGCAAAAAGACTTAGGGGGGAGAATCATCAAACAGATGCAATCCACGGTGATTTGCGTCATAGTAAGCGTGAAACTGTAATTAGAGGATTTAGAAATAGTAAATATCGTATCCTAGTGGCTACTGATATAGCGGCACGTGGTCTAGATATTCCCCATATTGAGCATGTGATCAATTTTGATCTTCCACAATGTCCTGAGGATTATATTCACAGAATAGGAAGAACTGCTAGAGCAGGCGCCGAAGGTGAGGCTCTGTGTTTCGTAACTCCTGGTGATAGAATGAAATGGAATGCTATTAACCGCTTAATAAACCCAGATGCTCCAGCTATGGAAGCATCAAAAAGAAGCGGAGCTAAGAAAAATGGTTCTGAAAAAAGATCTTTTGGCTTCAAGAAAACGTTTCGTAACGGAGGCGGAAAAAGGAAATCAAGTGGTGGCGGTAGGGTAAGAGCTGCTTGATCTGGCTCCTTCCCGTGCAAAAAAGGATTAGAGGAGATTCTGAACTGGCTCTGTCCATCTAAGTGTGTAAATTCCTTATAGGTTATATAATCAATTAATATAACCAAGAGGAATAAAATATGACTA
>NZ_JARJFB010000224.1:0-1944 GCF_034554655.1 Candidatus Megaera venefica | reverse complement strand
CTTCAGACACATCAAGATCTTGCTGCAAATATTCATAACCACAAAAATATTGCCAATAAATATTTTCCTTTAGCTCTTCCTCCGTAAACGAATCAGAACCGTTGTACATAGCTTGAAGCATTGATAGTGCTAGCATTACTCTATGATCTTTCTTATTTCTACCAAATTGCTTGATTTCAATGTTAGGCAATGCTCTGGCTTCAAGTTCAGACCAATTTACTAAATCCCTTAGTTTATATAACTTGTTTTTAGGATTTAGTTTTGTAGATAATTTCTCTTCAAATAACCTTTCTTGTTTTTGGAGAAAAGTAATATTTTCTATAGGCATAATTTTAAAATCCGTAAGCTTTATGCGGTAATTATACCATTTTCTTATGGATTTTGTAAGCTGTTTATGACATGAAACCCCTTGTTAATTCAGGCGGGGAGAGTTTTGACGGAGGGACTAACTACTGAACTCTTTTTTTTGCATTATATAATACATTACGCCGGTAATCAGTAAGGTGTACCAAGCTCCTTCAAAGATTTTTATAATGTTAGTAAGAACAAAAGTACTATCTAAAAACACTATCAAGGAAATGATAATAATCTTAAGAATATTCGAAGTTTTTCTATTAAGTAATAATATTGAGAAAAGGATGGTTGTGATAAGCATCACTCCAGAAACACTTAGCCCATAAGCAAAAGATAACTGGTAGGAAGTTTGAAAATATAGAATAGCTATGACAGTTAATATATAAAGTATCTTATTAACTATAGGAACATAGACTTGACCTGGATTATTTGATAAGTGAACAACCTTAAGTTTTGGTAAATAACCTAATGTTATTGCTTGCCAACTAAGTGAGAAAACTCCTGATATCATAGCTTGTGAGGCGATTATAGTTGCCATAGTGGCTAATATTATCAATGGATAAAGACCTGCTGAAGGTATAAGGTGGTAAAATGGATCAAATACTAATTCTGGAGATCTCAAAAGCAAGCTTCCTTGGCCTAAATAATTTAGAATTAATGAGGGAAAAACTAAAAAATACCATGTTTGCTTAATAGGAATATTTCCAAAATGACCTCTATCAGCATATAAGGCTTCTGCACCAGTAACTACTAAGAATACACCGCTAAGAGCTTTAAATGCTGCCCATCCATTATCAAAGATAAAATAAATAATAAAATAGGGATTTAATGCCTTTAAAATCATAGGTTCAGCAATAATGTTATAAATACCAAGGCAAGCCAAAGTTAAAAACCAAATTATCATAATAGGACCAAAAAAAAACCCAAGTTTATTGCTCCCTATTTGCTGAAATCCAAAAAGCAGAGTTAAAACGCCAATTGATAGTAATATTATATATTTTTGTATACCTAAATAGACAATATTTAAACCTTCTAATGCACTAAGTACAGATATAGCTGGGGTGATTACTCCATCTCCGAATAACAATGCAGCGCCTAACATTCCAAGTACTATTGATATAGTTTTATAATGTGAATGTTTTATGGTAGAACATAAAAAGGATAATGCCAATATACCTCCTCTCTCTTCGTCTTTATCTATATTCATTACAAGATAAATATATTTAACAGTTACTACGAGAAATAATATCCATATAAACAGACTAATCAGACCTAGGACGTTACTTGGAGTGGCTTCCAAACCACCTATTATAAACGAACTTTTTAGGGCATATAAAGGGCTAGTTCCTATGTCTCCATATACTATCCCAATAGTACTTAGTAATAATAACCGTGAACTACCTAATGTTTTCTTCAATGAAATAATCTTAGAAATGCCAATTTAAACCACTATAGCTTATCCAGAATTGGCGTTAAAAATATAAAAAGCCATATAAAATCCGACATTTTGAGACTTTCCATCTATTTGTGTAAATTCGATTATAGGCACTTAAATTCTCCCTTCGAATTTGATCATAAAATGAGCCATAG
>NZ_JARJFB010000223.1:0-1969 GCF_034554655.1 Candidatus Megaera venefica | reverse complement strand
ATTTTCATCTATATCTTCATCTTCTTCTTCTTCAATATTGTTTTCATTTACACTATCTTCACTATTTAGTTCCTCCTCTTCCTCTTCCTCTGCCTCTTCATTATCATCATCCTCTACTTAGCTTTTTTCTGATTATTAATAAGCTTTGTAATTAGATGAAGGTTTGTCCAATTTTATTTATTTATCAACATGATCTAAGAAATCAAATAAATCATCCTCATAACCATCAAGTTAAATTTATGTTTTAGTCAGTCTATTCGATTTCAACTTTAATTTTTTTGCTAAATTCTCTATCATTTTATCTTCTTCTTCTATTTCCTATTGCAATTATTTTTTTCTAATTTCCTCTTTGCTGTCCTCTTAAGGTCTCTACTTTTATGATTTTTTCTTTATTAATTATTGCTTTTATGGTATTTCCTATTTAATAGCAATTTCCGGCACTACTGCCACTTATATTTTCTATTAATGCTTTTGCTAATTTGATTAAATGTGATTCAATTTCTTTTATTCTTTCTTAGCTTTTCTCAGCTTCTTCCTATTGAATACATTATGTTGCTCCTTTATTGGTTAGAATTTAGGATTTTGTTCATCATTTATTGGGGGTTCTGATTATTTAACCATTATTATAATTATAAAATATCAATTATTAATAAAATGTATCGTATGGAATTTAATGACGTATTTGGTGCGTATATGTTAAATTATTCCTCATTTCCAATTGTAATTTAAAAAATAAAATGATACGACCAGACCTAGGCTCATTAACGAAGACCACCCGATACTTTGGAGAGGAAATTGAAGAAGCATTTAACTTCCCCTTCAAGATTCTGCCCTAAAAGTATCTTTATGGCGAAGTGGGGGATCTTCTTTTCTAGGAAATCATGAAATAGCCTGATTACTACGTCTCCAAGTGCGAGTACGAGATCTTTAAGAGTAAGTCCAAAGAAATCCTTAAAACAATGATTCACAAAGGGTTGCCATTCAATTTGATCGACATTGGAGCTGGGGATGGTTCGAAGACTAAAATACTTATCTAGTACCTTGTCGACAATGGTATTGATTTTACATATGTTCCCATTGATTTTTCACCACAAGTTTTAAGTTCCCTTTCCAAAAATTTACTACTAGACTTCCCAAACTTAAAAATAAAAACAATTGCTAGGTCATACAGTGATGCCTTTACTGAAGTTGAATGGGATCAGAAAATACCATCTTTGATGATATTTTTAGGAACAAGCATAGGAAACCTAACAAATGAGGAGCAAAAACGATTACTTGGAATGATTGCCAGAACATTGAAAAAAGGAGATGAATTCATGCTAGGTGTGGATCTACAAAAGGATCCTGAAGTCATAGTTAAGGCTTATAAAGGGTTTTCAGACTGGAACCTAAATTATTTAGAAAATATGAATCAGAAACTAGGTGCTAATTTTATTAGAGAAAATTTTACTCATTATCCAGTTTATGATCCTTTGACTGGTTGCATATATCTATATTTAATGAGTAAGGTTGACTAAGAAGTTTACCTAAAGGATCTAGATAAAATTGTCAGCTTTGAAAGTGGTGAGCCAATGCTGGTCTTGATGTCAAAGAAATATAGGCTCACCTAATTAAAAACCATGGCTAAGGAAAATGGTTTTAAAGTTGTTAGTCACTTCCAAGATTCAAGAAACTATTTCGTTGACTCTCTTTGGGAAAAAACAATTGAAATGTGATATGTTATCGAATTTATTATATAAATAGCTTTATGAAAACTTTTTTTTTAATTTCTACATAATCATATTTTATTGACCCAGCAAAATATATTATTCTCAAAAAGGTTTAATGAATATCAACATGTAAATCCCATTATTCTTTGAAATTTCTTAAATCTTTCAGAAACTCATGCATAAGATTGAACTACAAAGCAGTCATGTTCTAATACGAACCTATTCATAACTTATATATATTATCATAATATGTTAAATGC
>NZ_JARJFB010000222.1:0-1979 GCF_034554655.1 Candidatus Megaera venefica | reverse complement strand
TTGCGTGGCAGTTGAGGGGGATGATTCTTTTGCAATTATGCCATGTGTTCGTAGGCCAGTTAATTTGAATTACGCTAAAAAAACAATTTGTTTACGTAAAAAACAATTCAACACGTATAGTTTTTCGTAGATTTTATAATTATATGAATATTGACAATCCATCTTCTCCAATAATGCGTTATCAAAAAAGCGCAAAGAGAAAAATCAATATCATTTCAGCGCGATACCCTAGCATAACTAAAGCCATAATCGAATTTAATTCCATAGCTGAAAATGCGGCTAATGAAATTATCGAAGATACAATCTGGCAAGCCACGATTGATTTCGAAGTAGATGACATTAATACAAAATTACCATCGGGAGCACGATTTAACTTCACAATAATAGATTATCAGCTAAAACTATTAAAGGATAAAAAAAATAAATAAGTCATGAAAAAATTAATTATACCAACTGCAATATTAAATGGGACAACTAAATTTCATGGTGTAAACTCGCCCCGTTCACACTTGGTATTGGAACAAACGCAAGATCCCAAAAATGGCATTAGATCCCTTTCTAAACTCTCTACTGTGCGGCAAGCGCAAGGAGTACAAAATGTACATGAGGATTCGAACACAGGACCAATGCCGCAATTGTCCGCAGGAATAGAATTTCAAAAGCGGTCTATTGTCAATAATACCTCAAGTATTATCTCAAGTGGGCTTAATATCTCGTTAATTTTGAATTTTAATATTATAATATTCTTAGCTATATTTTTTACAACCTCCACTGCTTTTGCAATAAGGGAATCAAGACCCACTCCAGTTGATAGCAGAATTAGAGTTATGGTGTATAACCCTGATGACGTATTTAAATTCACTGGATATTATGGCTATCAAGCTAGTATTGAACTTGCTAGTAACGAGGAAGTAATAAGTATTTCCATGGGAGATACTACTTCATGGCAAATAGTTCCAGCTGGCCACAGAATATTTATCAAACCCATGGAACCAGACGCAACCACTAACCTTACTTTAATCACCAACAAACGAACCTATTTTTTCGAACTATATGCTGAAGAAACAACAGATATTCGTGATCCAGGCATGGTATTTAATGTTAAATTTATATATCCAGATGAAGAAGATGAAGATCATATTCGTACTTTTTCTAAAAGCGATAGCAAAGGACCAGACCTTAAGCATCCGGAGAATTTTAATTTTTATTATTCTATAAGCGGTAATGAAGAAATTGCACCAATTAAGATATTTGATGATGGCGAGTTCACATACCTACAATTTAGAGATAAGAATAACGAGATTCCAGCAATATTTGCTGTAGACGAAGATCTTATGGAATCAATGGTCAATTTTCGTTTAGACCCTAATAACAGCAACTTAGTGGTCGTAGAACAGGTATTTAGGAAGCTTACTTTAAGAGCTGGCAAGAAAATTGTTTGCGTGTTTAATGAAACTTACAAACCTTATTAAGGAAGAAATAGTAAATCCCATTATGGGATTTATCTAATTAAACCCCATACCGTGTTAACTAGTCCCTCCGTCAAAACTCTCCCCGCCTGAATTAACAAGGGGTTTCATGTCATAAACAGCTTACAAAATCCATAAGAAAATGGTATAATTACCGCATAAAGCTTACGGATTTTAAAATTATGCCTATAGAAAATATTACTTTTCTCCAAAAACAAGAAAGGTTATTTGAAGAGAAATTATCTACAAAACTAAATCCTAAAAACAAGTTATATAAACTAAGGGATTTAGTAAATTGGTCTGAACTTGAAGCCAGAGCATTGCCTAACATTGAAATCAAGCAATTTGGTAGAAATAAGAAAGATCATAGAGTAATGCTAGCACTATCAATGCTTCAAGCTATGTACAACGGTTCTGATTCGTTTACGGAGGAAGAGCTAAAGGAAAATATTTATTGGCAATATTTTTGTGGTTATGAATATTTGCAGCAAGATCTTGATGTGTCTGAAG
>NZ_JARJFB010000221.1:0-1983 GCF_034554655.1 Candidatus Megaera venefica | reverse complement strand
GGCCTGCCTTGCCAAGCTTTAACATCGTCCATGACATCATCAGTAATTCTACTAACAAGGCTTTCGCTAATGTCAGCCCCGTATAGTTCCTGAATCTGAAGTTTAATATCTGATAGACTCATTCCTTTGGCGTATAAGGATAGAATTTTTTGATCTAAACCTTCAATTCTTGTTTTTCTTTTGGGAATGATTGCAGGTTCAAACTCAGCATCTCTATCCCTTGGAACGTCTATTGTAATAAGGCCATTATCAGTGATTAGATTCTTTTGAGATACACCGTTACGGGCGTTATTAGAAGTGATAATACGATCGTATCTGTCATAACCTAGATGATTATTCATCTCTGCCTGTAAAGCTTTTTCCACAAGACGTTTTGTTAGTTGTTTCAATAACCCGCCTTTGCTTAAAACATTCGATAGATCTACTTCTTTACTTACCAGTAAATCTATCGCTGCGGATATAGCTTCATTATTCTTATTATTGATAGTGTTTTTAGTCATATTTTATTCCTCTTAGTTATATTAATTGATTATATAACCTATAAGGAATTTACACACTTAGATGGACAGACCCATGACTTTGTTGATTATAACTAATTATATGTACTTTACAGTACCTGAAAAAACAACTTTTTCTTTAATTGCCACAGCTTGTTGTTTGGTTATTTCTGTAATGCTTTTTTGTATTAACTTTTATACAAAGAAGCGTAAGAAACATGAATTTATAAAACCATTTTTAGATAAAATTCATTTGTTGGAGAGTCTATTAGAGAAGTTGTTATCAAAAGGGAAGGTGTTGAATAATTATAGAACTACCACTATTCTTGGAATAACTGTAATAATAGTTTTAATTATACGCCGATACTTAAGAAAGGGCTAAAGTCTTAGTAAGACACAGCGGCTCTAAATTTATGTTAATTAATTTTTTTTAAATGTATTCGCTCAATCTTGCTTTTATTTCTGGTACAAATTCCTAATATGAATTATGAGCAATCGATAAATCTAGAATTGTTCTAACCCACCTAAAATTTAACTTCTAGTTTATAATGTCTATTGACTTCTAAAATGTATTTTTCTACACTTAATTATGTAAATGGATAAAATATGCTAAGTATTGTGTCTGCTTACATAAAACAAGAAACTTAAATGAAAAGGAAGTTATTATGGTAACAAAAGGACGGGCAACAGACTCAAGAGGGCATTTTTTTCATGTAACACATAGTAAAAATGATAATAAATGGCACGTTAAAGAGGTAAAAGGTCAAAACTATGAAACCTATGATTCCAAGGAAAAAGCGATTGAGCAAGCAGAAAAATACGCTAAAAATGTGGAGCGGGGGCACGTTGTTGTTCATAGAGATGACGGTAAATTCGAAACTATAGAAAGTTTTCCTGAGTAACATTTCTTGTTAAGTACTAAAATAAAAATCAATCCGCTTATCCCTGCTTATTATTACGGCGCGTTGATGAGGTCGTGCTGCTTCTCTTGACTGAGTCTGTTAAGAATCATTCCAATGCAAGTTCCTTTTCCTTCTTATTAGTAAAGGGGTTGTGGTTGTGTTTTAGTAATTACTTAATTAATATATGTATATAGTGATACTTAATTTCTAAGTAAGGCATAAAGGAATTATCTTATTTCCATTATTATTTCCATAATATCTTTGTTGTTATGACTATTAGTGCGCAGCAAAAAGTTATAGAGCTTTGAATCATTAATGGAGGAAGAGACAGAATAATACCGTAACTTAGCCATAATAGTGAATCAATAGCAATAATTAGATACATCATCAATGAGATCCCGCTTGTAGAATGAGATCTTAATATTTTTATATCCTGAGGAATTAAAGAACATGTGCCTAAAATAGCGGCGATAAAGCCTAATGTTTGTATATTATTTAATAAAAATTCCGGGTCTGTCCATCTAAGTGTGTAAATTCCTTATAGGTTATATAATCAATTAATATAACTAAGAGGAATAAAATAT
>NZ_JARJFB010000220.1:0-2022 GCF_034554655.1 Candidatus Megaera venefica | reverse complement strand
CTATGGCTCATTTTATGATCAAATTCGAAGGGAGAATTTAAGTGCCTATAATCGAATTTACACAAATAGATGGAAAGTCTCTATAAATTTATGAAGATAGGTGTTTAATGTCCATTTCTATAATATTAGTTGCCCCACAAATGGGTGAAAATATAGGAGCGGTAGCAAGGGCTATGAAGAATTTCGATATCTATGACCTTAGAATTGTAGATCCAAGAGACGGTTGGCCAAATGAAAAAGCCGTAAGTATGTCAGTTGGAGCGGCGGATTTAATTGCTAATGCTAGGATTTTTGGTTCTGTGATTGATGCAATAAGTGATTTATCATATGTTTATGCGGCTACTGCTACTCCAAGAGATATGAATAAGGAATATGTTTTTTCAAGAGATTTGATAGAAGACATACCTAAGACTGGTAAAGTCGGGATCATGTTTGGTAGAGAAAATTGTGGTTTGAATAACCAAGAAATTTCATATGCCAATAAGATTATAACAATTGATACTAACCTGAGCTTTAGCTCTTTGAATATTGCTCACTCAGTGGCGGTAATTTGTTATGAACTTTTTCCGGCTCGTATGCAATCAAGGTCATATGTACAACCAACACTTGCTGAAAATGATGAGCTAGAATATTTTTATGAACACCTATTCAATTCCCTTGAAGAACGTAAATTTTTTCGCGTTCCAGAAAAAAGAGAGAAAATGAGCTTGAAAATCAGGAATATTTTTGCAAGAATCGATAACCTATCTAAAACCGAATTGCAAACTCTAAGAGGAATTATTACAGTTCTATCAGGAAAAAAATAACCTGAATTGTGAACAGATTAGCGACTTGCTGATCTACTTGTGCCTTCTAGAGCCTGTTTTGCACTAGGTAGTTTAAGATTAGATGATAAGCCTTCTGTCTTTGAACTAATTATTTGCTTGGCTACATTTTCTTGTGCTTTTGGCGGAAATTTAGAAGTAAATTTTGTTTTCTCATTAGAGGATACTTTTTCGGCCTGCTCTAACCTAGTCGCTTTTTCTAATTCTGCACGGCTAAATGTTACCCTATCAAGTTTTCCTGTGGTCTCGTCAAATTTATCCATAGAGAACTCTATTTTACCAGTAGTTTTTTCAGTGTGTTGAAGAGTTTTGATTTTATTAGCTAAACTTTCCTCGTACTCAATTGGCTTAATTTGAGAATAAGCCTCTTGCATCGAAATTATATTACCCTCTTTGTCTTTAACTTTCCCTGCTTTTTGTACAAAAACTTTATTGAAATTGGATAAAGAATGGTCTGAGGGAAGCTCCATGCCTATACCTCCAGGTGCTAATAAGCTAAAAGCTTTCCCCAAAAGTGGAGTAATTTCAGAAGCATATTTAGCTATTACTTCGAATACCATCTGAACCAAATTAGGATTTCTTTCTTTTTGTGAATGAGGGATAATAGTGTATACAGTGCCAGATTGTTCGTTTAAACTATTGATAATATTTTTTCTATTGTTAAATGCACAAAAATTTAGTTTTTTTGCGCTATTTTCAGGTAGCCCAGCTTCTTTATACATTTTTTCTACAATAGGCTTTGTTCCTGGGTTTTCAAAAGTAACAGCTGTTATTTGGTCCTTTTCACCATGATTTTTTAATCCTTTTTTTTGTAGCTTAATATCCATGTCCACTGCTTGCATTTCGGCCATTGCTGCTCCAAGAGAGTGGCCAGTATAATGAAATTTATAATCTTTTGCCTGCTCACCCAAGCTATCTAAAATCATATCGTTTAGGATCTGAGCTGGATTCATTTTTGCGGGCTTACTTTGAGCGACTAACAAAGCGTCATCATATAAGTCATCCAGACCTTTTTGATTAAGGTGGGGTCTTGTTCCAGCTGTGGCAAATACGATCTCTTTTGTTTCTTTGTTTAGGAATGCTACACATCTAAAAGATGCTTCATTGCTATCTACAACATGATCGCTCATAAGAAACATTTCGTAACCAGGCGGGATCATTTTTGCCGCTTCTTGCATCTTTTCGTCAGTGCCTTTAT
>NZ_JARJFB010000219.1:0-2037 GCF_034554655.1 Candidatus Megaera venefica | reverse complement strand
TATTTCAAATATCCCTGCTATAAATAAGTACAACCAAGCCATTTTAAATCAATCCATGAATTATTTTGATGAATAGAGAGTGGATTATCTAAGAATAAAGTCAATCTTATTTCCAATCATAATATCAATGCTATCAGTTGATGAAGGTGCTGGCACGAATTCCGTTTTAATCTCAATAAACTGATTGGGGGACATATCAATATTGGTATGATCATCAATAAGTGACTTAACAATTCTATTATTTTTATCGAATAATCTGATTCTAACTAAAGGCATCTTGACTGTCTTGTCGGCGGTGTTATGAATTTTATAACTGACAGTAATTTTCTCAAGCTCCGTTTGATTTTGTATTTGAACATCCTTAATACTTAAAGTGGTATTGTTTAGGAGTGTGTTAATTCCAAGTCCATTTGGAAAAACCATAATGAGCATGAAGATGATGAGTCCTATCATTACAATCGGCATTGCATAAAGATATGGTTGAATCTTAATTGGTAAAAGAGCCGGTAAATTTATGCCATTTCCTAGAGGGGTCGCTATAATTGGCTGTGTTATTAGCGGTTCAATTCTTACCTGATCAGCCAGTTTTTGGTGCCAGATATGAGCGCATTTCGAGCACTTAACTTTTCTGCCGTGTTTGCCAATCTGTTCTGGCGTTACTACAAACTTTGTATCACATTCTGGGCAGGCGATGTACATTGGCTTTACTAATAGATGGATTTCGACAAAAACTATTTACGTAAGAATAAAATACAGCTATTTATATTTGTATTCAACCTTAAAAAGATACGATATAGCTCCTCATGGAAAATTATATTACAGCAATTGAAGAGCTTTGGCAAACAAGAGATACTCTAAGCAAAAATGATGGCCAATTTGCTCTGGCCAAGTGTATTATCGATGATATAATTTCTTTGCTAGATCAGGGGCGCGTTAGTGTTAGTTATAAAAAGGATGGTCAGTGGCTTGTTAATGAATGGATAAAGAAAGCAATATTGCTCAGTTTTAAAACATCAGAAATGAAGATTTTTGATGGAAATTTTATCAAATGGCTCGATAAAATAGAACCAAAATTTGCTAGTGGTGATGAAGAAAAAATAAGACAATCTAAGGCTAGGTTTGTACCAGGTGCCTATATAAGAAAAGGATCGTTTATTGGGCAAAATGTTGTGGTTATGCCTTCATTTATTAATATTGGCGCGCATGTTGGTGACGGCTCATTGATTGATACGTGGGCTACTGTTGGATCATGTGCATATATTGGGAAGAATTGTCATATTTCTGGAGGAACTGGCATTGGTGGTGTGCTTGAACCATTGCAAGCTAGCCCAGTAATTATCGAAGATAATTGTTTTATTGGTGCAAGATCAGAAATTGCAGAAGGAGTGCTAGTTGAAGAAGGCTCTGTCATTAGTATGGGGGTCTTTATCGGTGCGTCCACTAAAATAGTTAACCGTAGCACAGGTGAGATTATTTTTGGTAAAGTGCCAGCTTACTCTGTTGTTGTGCCTGGTTATTTGCCAGCAAAAGAACATGGAATGCCTGGGCTTTCATGTGCAGTGATTATCAAACAAGTGGATCACAAAACCCGCCAAAAAACAAGCATTAATGAATTGCTTCGGGAATAATGAGACAAATTATTATATTTGGTAGTTCCAGGAGTTTTGGAAATACAAGACGAGTCGTAAATGACATAATAGCACAATCTAATATAGAGTTAGTGGATTTAAATACATTGGATATTACTCCATATGATTATGAACATCGTAATCAATCTGATGACTTTATACCTCTTATAGAGCGAATCGTAACTTACGACAAAATTATTATAGCGACCCCGGTATATTGGTATTCAATGAGTACTCAGGTAAAAATTTTTTTAGATAGGTTCAGTGATATCTTAACAATTAGAAAAGATCTTGGACGTAAGTTTCGTAGAAAAAAATTATTTATCTTAGCAAGTCTCTCCGTCAAAACTCTAAATTTTTGATATAATTTCAAGAATTTCAAAAATAAATCACCGCACATTCATTTTTT
>NZ_JARJFB010000218.1:0-2091 GCF_034554655.1 Candidatus Megaera venefica | reverse complement strand
GAAACATTGTTAATGCAGAAAAGTACGTTTTGAAATTAAAAGATAGCCCAATAACATTTATTAATAATGTTGAAGCTATATTGTTTTATCTTAAAGGGAAATATAATTTAGCTCTAGATAGGGTTAATGCACTGATAAAAATTCGCCTCAATAAAATTAAGCATGATGATTTGGTTCTTACGGCAAATTATATTTTAAGAGTTCAAATATTAAATTCTCTTAATGAATACAAAGAAGCTTATAATCAAGCTCTGCAATTATATAATATGCATAAACTCACAAAAAAAGATGACCACCTTATATTTGGACGTATTTACGCACAAATGGCAAGAAGTGAATTAGGTCTTGGAAACTTAGAAGAGGCTTCCGATCATATTAACAAAGCTATTGAAATTTTGCTTGCTAATGAGAATAAAGAAGATAAAGGAGCAAAATTTTCTGAGAATCCAGATTTAGCAAGTGGTTATGTAGTGAGGGGTGATATTTATTCCCTATTAGGAAAATATGATAAAGCAATAAAATTTTATAGAGAAGCTCAAGGAATATATTTATATTTATATAAGGATAATATTAAAAATATTGCACAGGTAAGTTACCTTTATACCCAAGGAGCAAAAGCTGCTTGTAAGATAAAGGATTTATATCATTATAAGTGTTTTGGAGAGCCTCAAGTTAAAGAGTTCGGCAGAGAACATGCTAATACAATTTCTATGTTTGAATACTGTAAAGATTATAATATGGACTTGTGGCAAGAAGAAAACTAATTTTTGTATTTATCAAGCAACCAATCAACAAATCTATCATCTACAGAAGGCGGATTTGCCTTTAGAGCATATTGATATACCTCCTTAATTATAGAAATTAACTTGTTTAAAGGAAAATTTAATCCTCTTGCAATTATAATATTTATCGTAGAACTTGTAGCATCGGCGAATGCTTTCATTTGTTCATCGGAAAGCGAACTAATCTGAATCTCTTCTTCGTCAATCAAAATTGATTCCAAGGTTACACCGAGTGCTTGTGCGATAAGTTGTAGATTATGAGCACTTGGATTCTTAGAATTACCAGCAATTATGCTATAAACAGTATTTCTATTTAATCCTGTCTCTTTTTCTATATCAACGGCATTTATTTTTTTTTGAGCCATTAACTCACTTATCTTTATCTGTAAGCTTGCCATAAAACACAACGAATTAAAATCAAATTTCTAAACCAACCGCACGAAATTTAACATTATTTATTTGAAATGTAAATCCAATAATGACGGTGTTTAATAAAAAACTCACTTTAAAAAAACAAGAAGATTCTTTAAATAGAGACTTTACATATCATATTTTATGCATTACAATTAAAACTTAAGCAACAAGGATCATTGCTTCATATTTAAAGTAAGTAATAAAATAAGGCTAAAAAATAAACAAAGGAAGATAAAAAGCTTGAATATAAGAATATCAACAAGTACTGCAGTCGCCAAACTTTTTGTACTTGTTGAAAAAAGACACAACCTAAAACTTAGGTATAGCAATTATGAATATAACCAGAACCATTGCAACTTGCAAGCCTGCAAGTACAAAATTATTAAACCCTATTGATATCGGTAGCGGTAATATCATACCTAACTGGTGGTACTCAACAATACTAACTAGTCCCTCCGTCAAAACTCTCCCCGCCTGAATTAACAAGGGGTTTCATGTCATAAACAGCTTACAAAATCCATAAGAAAATGGTATAATTACCGCATAAAGCTTACGGATTTTAAAATTATGCCTATAGAAAATATTACTTTTCTCCAAAAACAAGAAAGGTTATTTGAAGAGAAATTATCTACAAAACTAAATCCTAAAAACAAGTTATATAAACTAAGGGATTTAGTAAATTGGTCTGAACTTGAAGCCAGAGCATTGCCTAACATTGAAATCAAGCAATTTGGTAGAAATAAGAAAGATCATAGAGTAATGCTAGCACTATCAATGCTTCAAGCTATGTACAACGGTTCTGATTCGTTTACGGAGGAAGAGCTAAAGGAAAATATTTATTGGCAATATTTTTGTGGTTATGAATATTTGCAGCAAGATCTTGATGTGTCTGAAG
>NZ_JARJFB010000217.1:0-2108 GCF_034554655.1 Candidatus Megaera venefica | reverse complement strand
AAAAAATGAATGTGCGGTGATTTATTTTTGAAATTCTTGAAATTATATCAAAAATTTAGAGTTTTGACGGAGAGACTAGTTAGCTATTAATTTCAATATAAAAAACTAGAGACTTAGTTACACTTAATGCTGGCTTTTTTACCACTAATATCTACATTTTTAGTATTTAATATAAACTTAATTCCACAGGATTAAAACTTTTTCCTTAAAATCTTCAATTATATTTATAATTGAGTTATCTTTAACCTATTTATAAGAAAAAACCTAAGTTGACAGAAGCGTGGCGAAGAACTCAATAACGCTCCTTTGACCAACTTGGTGCCGTCTATCTAAGGCTTAATTGTTGCGTTTTGTACCTTTGCTACGATTAGATGAAAATGATATTGTTTAAACTAATTATTGAGAATTTAACTTACGGAGAGTTTTATGTCTATAGAGTGGATAATTGCGTTAATTGTAGGTGGCACATTACTCTTACTAATTATATTTTACAATAGATTGGTAAAACTTCGTCAAAACCGTAAAAATGCATTTTCTGATATTGATGTTCAGCTAAAACAGAGATTGGATCTTGTTCCGCAATTGGTAAGTACTGTCAAAGGCTATGCCGCGCATGAGTCAAAAGTTTTTGAAGAAGTCACCAAAATGCGTGCAAAGGTAAATCCTAGTGCCGGAGTAGCTGAAAGAGCTCAAGCCGAAGCATCCTTGGGAGGATCATTGATGAACCTTTTTGCAGTAGCAGAGAACTATCCAGACCTTAAGGCTGATAGTAATTTTCAGCACTTACAGAAAGAACTATCAGATATTGAGAATAAAATCGCGGCTGCAAGGCGTTACTTTAATAATTCTACCAATGAATATAATACTGCGTGTGAGCAATTCCCTTCAAACATTATTGCTGGCATGATGTCTTATAAGCAAGAAGAATTCTTTGATGTGCCGGATTCTCAGAGAGAGATTATTGAAAAAGCACCTGAAATTAAATTCTAGTTTTTTTTATGAAACATAAAATAGGTTTACAATCAAGTATTTGGAATAATAATTTAAAGTCAGCATTTTTGCTAATTAGTTTTCCACTTGTCATTACTTTTATGTTGTGGTCAGTAATATTTGCTTTTCTATTAGCTGGAACCAATGTAGATCAGTTGCTTTGGAGCGAGTCTGCTAGTGTAGCTAATTCAGTGTTATTACAATATTGGTGGGTTATCTTGGCAGGAGTTAGCCTATGGTTTACCATTGCTTGGTTCTCGCATCAAAATCTAATTAATCTGGAAACAAAAGCAAAGCCTGCTGTGCGTTCCGAAACCCCTGAAATATATAATATTCTAGAAAATTTATGCATTAGTCGAGGTTTGACTATGCCGAAATTATTTATTATAGATTCTCCTGTGCTTAATGCCTATGCAAGTGGCATTAGCGAGAAAACATACGCTATTACATTGACTACTGGTCTTATTGAAAAATTAGAAAAGGACGAGCTAGAAACCGTTATCGCGCATGAGCTTACTCATATTATAAATCGTGATGTTCGACTTCTGATAATTTCAATAGTATTTGTAGGGATTATTAGTTTATTATCTGAAATGATGGTAAGAAGTGCCCTAAGAAGCCTAGGTAGAAATAGTAAAGGCAAAGGTAAAGGAGCTGCCGCTATTATAATAGTAATTGCTGTTGCGGCTTTTGGTTATCTGTTTTCTATTTTAATTCGCCTTGCACTTTCGAGAAGAAGAGAGTACTTAGCTGATGCTGGTGCAGTTGAACTAACTAAAAATAGCCCAGCTCTTATACGGGCTCTTAGCAAAATATCCGGTAATTCACATCTTGAAAATGTAGATAGTGATGTGCAACAAATGATGTTTGACAATCAAGCATCGTTTCTTGGTATGTTTTCAACCCACCCACCCATTAAATCTAGAATAGAGATTTTAGAAAGATTTTAGTTCTTGAAACACCATTTTTATGGATTAACCAAAGCTAAGACTAGATCAAGACATATTTAGTAACTTTGCTGCGAATAAGTTATCAAATACTTGTCATTTTTCAAAGTTGAGTTCAGCAGATTATCAAAGAGCAGTTCAGCAAAACAATAACAATAAAACACAGTAAGA
>NZ_JARJFB010000216.1:0-2110 GCF_034554655.1 Candidatus Megaera venefica | reverse complement strand
AATCTTCAACTAATAAATGGGGAGGTAATACTAGTAGTTATCCAACTAGCAGTACACAAGGAGGTGGTTATAGTACAGGCGGAACTTCTGGCGGTAGCTATTCTGCAGGTAGCTACAACAGTACTTTTCTTTCAAGTTATAGTGGTTACGGTAATTCTCAAGAACTAGGTAAATTATATGAACCAGAAGAAGTATTAGGTATGTCTGGTCATACAAAGAAAAATCCTTATGGTGATAGCGAAACCATAGATCAAATTATTGAATTCTCTAGGAGAAAATCTGCTGATTGTTGGGGTAGTAACGCACTTCATCATGGTTCTGGTGGAAAGGACGCTCCTCAATATATAAAAGCTATTAATTTAGGTAGAACCGATATGCATGATAAAGATGCAGGTAATCTATTTTACGTACTAAGAGACTTCAACTTTAATCTAGATATTCTTAATCTGTCTAACAACAGAATTGGGGATTTAGGAGTTGAGTCTATGATATACGGAATTACTAGTTTACAGTATCAAACTCTTTATAGTGCAGAAAGTGGGTGGAAGCCTTACCAAAGTAATTTAAAAACAGTACAAAGTGTTATAACCATTAATTTGAGTAATAACCAAATAGGGGATAAAGGAGCTTATATTCTTGCTGATCATTTAGCAAAAGGAAATCTTCCTAATACAAAATTTATTGATGTTTCTGGTAATCATATCAGTTATGAAGGCAATACTAAGTTTGCTAAAGGTTTGCAGAACATGAAGCAAGATATAAAAATACTGATTAATAAAGTCCTGCCAATAAACTCGGTTACTAGCGGAGTAAAGAAACAAAGTGATTTATTCTTTGGTTCAAAAGAAGAAAAACATGCAATTATAAAAGACTATCTCAAACACGCTCAAAATAATGGTGTAGATATAAAAAATGTTACTGTTAGCAAGGATATTTTTACTAGTGCAATTAATGGTGGAAAACTTGGTATTAATTTTACTTTTGGCTGGGCTAAATGCAGCGTAGTGCCAAACGATATAAAAACATTCGCTGCCGATCAAATTATAGCCACAGCTTCTAAAAAGGCTGGAATTGTTAATACAATTATAGGTGTGGTTACTTGTTATTTTGAAACTTTTGATGAAAGTGGTGCTTCACAACAAGGTATACAATTTATGAATGATATAGGTTTGGTTGGACAAGGTGAATTTTTAGAAAATGTTGAATAATATATATAAATTATTTTTTAGTAGATTATACGCACTTCAAGGTAGAAGCAGTAGAAAGGAATATATAGCTAGATTGTTATTAACTACGATCGTCTTTTTAATTGGGGGCTATACTGTAGATTCTGTACCAAATACTGGGTTATTTTCTTTTGTTTATATATTTAGTCTACTTTTTTGTATGATTATAATGTTTTTTCAATATATACCCTTAGCCGTTAGAAGATTACACGATCTAAATGAAAGTGGTTGGTATGTACTGATTACTTTCTTACCTTTTGGACAACTTCTGATTTTATGGCTTATGTTCAAAAAAGGAACACCTACTACTAACAAATACGGCGAACCACCTATTAATTAGTTTAGGTCGATGGTTATCAGCTAAGTTTGCAGTCGAACTAAATGAGTTTTGATTGGACGAATGGTAAAAAGCCTAAAGAAAGCAGTTTGCCATATCATTTAAAACGTTATTATATGAATGATGATGCATACCTAAGATACATTTCTCAGCTCTTCCATAAATGACAATTATGTTAATCAAAAAAAATTAATATAACAAGGTGGAAACTTAAAACCATTGACAACTCAACATTAACATTCACAACTTACATTCAGCATAGTATAAAGATTGGCTGTTTCCTATATCTAAAAACGTGTAATATCTAGTATGAACCATAGTCATAGTTCCTCTGCCATTTTTATCTAAATTAAAAAAATAGATTCTTTCTACTTTTGAAGGCAATAATGATACGCTTTTTATTATGATTGGATTTCCTCTTGTTAGGTATTCCGCCTTATTTAAAAACTCTATATTATTCGCCTTATTTAAAAACTCTATATATCACCTAGAATTACAGTGGAGCAATGAATTTGCCGTAGGGTTTCGACCCCTCTGTTACATGGCT
>NZ_JARJFB010000215.1:0-2114 GCF_034554655.1 Candidatus Megaera venefica | reverse complement strand
CTTCAGACACATCAAGATCTTGCTGCAAATATTCATAACCACAAAAATATTGCCAATAAATATTTTCCTTTAGCTCTTCCTCCGTAAACGAATCAGAACCGTTGTACATAGCTTGAAGCATTGATAGTGCTAGCATTACTCTATGATCTTTCTTATTTCTACCAAATTGCTTGATTTCAATGTTAGGCAATGCTCTGGCTTCAAGTTCAGACCAATTTACTAAATCCCTTAGTTTATATAACTTGTTTTTAGGATTTAGTTTTGTAGATAATTTCTCTTCAAATAACCTTTCTTGTTTTTGGAGAAAAGTAATATTTTCTATAGGCATAATTTTAAAATCCGTAAGCTTTATGCGGTAATTATACCATTTTCTTATGGATTTTGTAAGCTGTTTATGACATGAAACCCCTTGTTAATTCAGGCGGGGAGAGTTTTGACGGAGGGACCAATTAAGGTAAATCCCATGGTGACGAACAAAACTTGCGCAATTGCGGTTATTCTGGATTTATTTCAGAATCTGTCGCGGAGATAGAAAAAGATACCGAATCGAGGGAGCTGGCGAAGTCATCAAGTTCGGGATAACTTCCTCCCTTAAACATAAATTGAGAACACTAAATTCAACGGCAGCCTTTTTCTTTCACAAAACTCTAGTTACTTAGGCTTAGCACTCGCTGCAATGTTAGCATTACTTTGGGCGCGCTTCTTTAAATCTGCAATTAGCCAGTCAACTCCATGCGAAGAAATAACACTATTAAACTCTGATTGCTGAGAGTTTAATATACTTATGCCTTCAGTGATAATATCCCCAATTAAATAAGGATCTTTCTTGTTACCTTCAATTTTATGCACTAAATAATCTACCTTAATAGGTGATTGCGAACCTGGTCTGACAATCTCACTATTAACAATAAACAAATCATCGTCTATCTGTTTAATATGCGTAAGTACAGCCTTTTCTCCCTTATAATTTGTTGCAAGATCAGCATAAGCTTTTACAACAAACAAAGAATAAACCTTAACAAACTCTTTAATTTGAGCTTCTGATATTGCTCTTCTATGTCTGCCAAGCGTGTATTTAGCCATCCAATCTAAATACAAGTGCGACTTTATCATAGCGCTAGATTTTAGTCGTCTTTCTTTCTCAGACAAATTTTTATCATTAACTAAATCAGAGCCTTCTTGTATCAACTCCTCAACATATGCTTTTAGTTTTTTAGTATCTTCTTCAGAAGCGCCGTAAGCAGTCTGGCATACTACACTTATTACTAACAAAATAACTGATAAAATTTTCATAACTTATCTCTATAAATATTAATTTATTTATTAACCTTAGGGCACTTGAACCCTTCTGGATAAACCATTCTAGATTCTCTCTCACTAAGGGTAGCATCACGGATAGCTATATATGCATCAGGAGAGTTTTTGCTTACATAATCAGTAAATGGCATAATCTTATCCCTATTATGAACGAGACTAGTAACCAACAATACATTTTTAAAACTACTGTGCATTGGATACTTAGCTGGATTCAGGTAGCTATTAAGTACCAATGGGTCCATTACATCTCTAGCACCCATACCACCATAAAACGGTAATATAATATAAGGTCCTTGCCCTACACCATAATTAGCCAAAGTGTTGCCAAACGTTTGCGGCTCAGCTTTGAGATCAAATTTACTAGCAATATCGAAAAGCCCCCCTAATCCAAACGTAGAATTGATGGCGAACCTCCAAAAAGTTTTACCAGCCCCATTCGCATTACGTTGAATTCCATAATTCACTGTCGATAGAGGCTCACGAATATTACTTAAAAAACTATCGACTCTATTTTTTGTATAATCGTTTGTGAATCTACCGTAACCTTTGGTAACTGGCCTTAGTATAAAAGTATCCAAAATGCTATTAAAAATAAAGATTTTTCTATTAAAAGATTCATATGGATCATATATTTGGCATCTATTACTCAATTCTGCATAATTGTAATCGTATTTTTCATCTTGCTTAGAAGCTAGAGAGTTATTACTTAATAAACATATAACAACAATTACATAAGCTTTAGAGACCAACCTTACTACCACATTTACCCCTTAAAATTATTTCCTACAAACGAATAT
>NZ_JARJFB010000214.1:0-2173 GCF_034554655.1 Candidatus Megaera venefica | reverse complement strand
TGCTTGTTGTTCTACTAAATCTCTTTTCTTAAGCTCAGCTAGCAAAGTTTGATCTGTAATGTAATTCTCTAATCTTAAAACTATCCTGCTTTGGTAATTGGTAAAATCGACGAAATTAAGGCCAGCATTAGCTACAAAATCGTGAATTTGTGGAATTGTATAAGATCTATCTTGTTTATGAAGAAAAAGATCATACATTCCAATATCACCCATACTAAGGTCATTCATTAAATCTTTACCTTTAACATACCAATTTGAACTAGGTAAACCACTAAGCACAGCCCAGCCATTTTTTAACTCTTCTGCCCGAGAAGAAGCATTTTTATTTACCATTTGCATAAGTGTTTGAATATGATAAACACCAGTGCTCCCATAAGTAGCATAAACCATAAGGCTCATCCCACCTTTTGGAGTTAAAGAATCTTTCAGAATCTTCAAACCAAGATCCGGAGATTCAAGGTGATGGAGTACTCCAACACAGTTAATATGATCAAATAATCCAAGCTTTAAATTTGGGACATTTAAAATACTATCATTAACCCAAGTAATATTTTTTAATTCCCGGATCTTTGCTCTTTCTTGAGCAATTGCCATACTGGTTTTACTGAAATCTAAGTACACAATTTCAGCATTGGTATTTTTTAATTGTTCAGCAAAATAGATTACAGCATCTCCGGTACCTGCTCCAGCAACTAAAATTCTGAAATTATTCTCAAAATTTTCTCCGCCAGCATAGAGCCAATGATTTAATTCACCTAAATAACTACCCCATAATTGTATTAATCTTTCTTTTTCATCTTCTGGGTTTCTTAATGGATAAGGATAGTCCGTATATTGTTCCTGTACCGCTTTAAGATCTTTTGAAAAGGCAGGGTTTTTTGGCATATATCTTTTTTGCTTAAGTTTTTGTCGTTTGTGGCTAATTATAAATTAGTAAATATCAATAACTTGACATCAATATAACTAATACTGCAACATATTCTAGTAATTCAACAAAGTCAACGATACATAGTAGTTGAGGGAAGAAAACAGTTGCGTGTAAAAGTAATTAGCTTCATTTTTTATAAAAATTGCTTCCTAAAATAGAGTTATCATAGAATAATCCTTAGCCTTTATTCAACCTGAATATCAACCATACCGAACTTTTTTGAATAAAAATTGTTATTTGCCCTTGAAGTAATTTCAAGCGAACATATATAACAACTGCAAAAGCAATTTAACTAAATATTATGAGGTTCAAGATGAATTTTAAGCCACTACATGATCGAATCGCTGTTTCTCCATTACCAAGCGAAGAAAAAACCACGGGAGGAATTATTATTCCTGATACTGCAAAGGAAAAGCCTATGCAAGGTAAAGTCGTTGCTATAGGAAGCGGTGTGAGAGATAAAGATGGAAAACTTGTACCATTAGAAGTAAAAGTTGGTGATATAGTAATGTATGGTAAATGGGGTGGTACAGAGGTAAAAATCGATGGTAAGGATCTTGTCATTATGAAAGAAAGTGACGTTATGGGAATTATTGTAAAGTAATACTAAAGTTTAAGATTAATAAGTACAATTGCGAGAGTTACTCGGAGATTGAGTCGTTACCACTATAAATAGAAACTGTGGGACAATTCTCTGGATTAAAATTGCAGGGTATAATTAAGTAATATTTATATTTTTAGGAGAAGAAAATTATGGCTAAACAAATTAAATACGGCACAAAAGCACGTGAAGAAATGATCAAGGGCGTTAATATTTTAGCAGACACTGTTAAGATAACTCTCGGTCCAAAAGGGCGTAATGTTGCTATAGAACAATCTTTTGGCGCTCCTAGAGTAACAAAAGATGGAGTAACCGTTGCAAAGGCGGTAGAACTAAAAGATGCAATGCAGAATCTTGGTGCTCAGCTGGTTAAATCAGTTGCAAGCAAAACTGCTGATGTAGCAGGTGATGGTACCACAACTGCTACTATTCTCACTCAAGCAATTGTCCAAGGTGGTAACAAAGCTGTTGCTGCTGGCTTTAATCCTATGGATTTAAAAAGAGGTATTGATTTTGCAGTAACTCACCTACTTGAAGAAATAAAGAAAGCAAGCAAGCCTATTAGTTCTAAAGCAGAAATAGCACAAGTCGGTACTATATCTGCAAATGGTGATAAAGAGATTGGTGAGCAAATTGCTTTAGCG
>NZ_JARJFB010000213.1:0-2219 GCF_034554655.1 Candidatus Megaera venefica | reverse complement strand
ATGTTAGATATGCTGCTATTCTTGTTTTTGCATATTCTTTAGCACTAGTGAAGTCCATATATTTTACCTTTGTTAAAATTGTTAAAAGAACAAAAGAGCATTCTTTTTTACAGGTAAATTATAGCACATGCCCAAATTACCAAAATTTGGGTTTTGTGCTCTTGAATTATTATTGAATAATAATTGAGAAATGAAGGCCAATGTTTATAAGGCATTCCAGCCTCAAAATGGAATTATGTCCCGCAATTTTTACAAAAAATGGAATTATGCCCCGCAATTTTTACAAAAAATGGAATTATGCCCCGCAATTTTTACAAAAAATGGAATTATTTTTTAGTTTTTCTCCAAGAAGAAACCGCTTTACAAACAGAATAAAATAACATATATATGTATGTATAATAAAAACTTTTATCGAGAGATATGAAAAATTTAGAAATTTTAAGCAAAAACCAAGTTGTTGTAACTGCATCAGGAATAACTGATAATTTGTATAATGAGTTTATATCGTTTATAGATGCAAAACCAAAAACTATAGCTACTTACACAAGGGCGCTTAGACAATTTTTTGCTTTTCTCAAGAATCATGGAATTACACATCCCAAGAGAGAAGACGTTATAGCTTTTAGAGAAGAGCTATTATTGCGTAATAAACCGACTACAGTGCAAAACTATATCGTTACAGTAAGGCTATTCTTTCGATGGTTGGAACAAATGGGTATTTATAAGAATATAGCGGATAAAATTAAGTCTCCTACTATTAGTAAGGCGCACAAGAAAGATTATTTAACTAGTAAGCAAGTTAAAGCTATTCTTGAGCATATAGCTAGCGATACTACGGAGCAAGGGATAAGGGATTACGCTATATTTGCCGTTATGGTGGTTGGCGGTTTAAGAACTATTGAGATTGCTCGTAGTAATATTTCTGATGTGAGGAATGTAGGTGATAATACTGTATTATTTATACAGGGTAAGGGTAGAGATGAGAAAACCGATTATATAAAGCTACCTTTTTTTGTAGAGCGTGCGGTTAGAAGATATTTGAAGTTAAGGAATGGTGAAAGCAATGAGCCTTTATTTGTTAGTACTAGTAACAATAATTTAGGTCAAAGACTAACAACTAGGTCTATTAGCGGAATAATCAAGAGCAGGTTAAAAGAGGCTGGTTATAATTCGGAGATGCTGACTGCTCATTCATTAAGACATACGGCTGGAACGCTGAATTTATTAAATGGCGGTAGCTTAGAAGAAACGCAGCAATTATTAAGGCATAGCAATATTAACACGACAATGATTTACCTTCATCATATGGAGCGAGCAAAAAATATGAGTGAAGAACGTATTGCTAATGTAATTTTTTAAAATACAAATGAGAGAATATAATGTTAGGTATAAAATTATATAATATGAAAGAAGCAAGTAAGATTTTGGGGGTGAGTGAGAGAACTCTATTTACCTATATAAAATCTGAGAGGTTAAAAGCAAATAAGATAAGAGGAAAATGGATGATAACTGAGGATAATTTGAAGAAATTCATCCAAGGTGAGAAATAGTTCAACTTCTGCAAATATTCCTTAGCAGAAGTTCGCCCCGTAATTAGTTTAAAAAAATGAAGTACAACTCGTGAATACTATAAATATTAGAAAACTACTTAATAAAAATAACTTAACTGGTGTGGAAGTAGGTAAGGCTTATATTTTAACTCGTCTACATGATAACCTTACTAATGGTAAAGAGTTAATATTAACAGATGAAGAGCTTAGAACTCTTGTGGCTAAAATAACAGAACAGTCAGAGATAAACCAAGCTCAAGCATATGTAAATTTCTACTCTTGGATGGAACGTGCATATTTAATAGCAAAAGGTAGGTATCATCACCTTTATGCTGGATTGTCTGGATTATATTTCAAAGTAGATTCTACTCTAAAATCGGAACAGGGATTTAATACCCTCAAGAAAATAACAGGCGGTTCTAACAGCAAAGATGATGATTATCAGAAATTAAAAACTTTTACCGAACACGTTTTGTTTAATATGTCAACATTTTATCAAATAGAGGATCCAGAAGGTTTAGAGTATGTTCGTATTGTTAGGGATACTGTTATGAGACGATTACCAGAGCTATTAGCATATAATAAATCAGTTAGCTTATTTGCAGATTTTTTTAAGATATCTGACATTTTAGAGAATTTTCAAATTGATACCAAGCGTTTATTAATTGG
>NZ_JARJFB010000212.1:0-2245 GCF_034554655.1 Candidatus Megaera venefica | reverse complement strand
CTATGGCTCATTTTATGATCAAATTCGAAGGGAGAATTTAAGTGCCTATAATCGAATTTACACAAATAGATGGAAAGGCTCTAGATAAAAAAGTTATGACGAATTAGAAGTATTGTTAGTTAGAGGCATTCTTGTAAAAGGGTTATCCTAAATTAAATTCAGGATAACCCGGCCACACTCGCGCAAGTTCTTCTCGTCATGACGTGATTTAATCACTTAATTCAATACGCTTAATATGGTACGGCTCAACTTAACAATAGTATAAATTTAACCTACCACAACTTTGTTTCGTCCTGTTTCTTTTGCTTCGTAGAGGGCTTTATCTACTCTATTGATAAAATCTTGAGCTGACTCGGAAGGTTGGAATTCAACGATACCGATTGATGTGGTTTTTTTAAGTGGTTGGCTATAGTCTGGTATTATAAAATCAATTGCTTCGATGTTAGCTCTAGTCTTTTCTGCAATTGCTATTCCCTGTTCAAGAGTTATGTTTCCTAAAAGAACCATAAATTCTTCACCACCATATCTAGCGATTAGGTCAGTTACTCTAAAGGAAGATTTTAATGTGTTGGTTAATGTTTTTAATACAGCGTCTCCGGCAGGGTGGCCATAAGTATCATTTACATCCTTAAAATGATCCATATCTAACATCATCAAACATAATTTTTGACCAGAAGTTTTAGCTTTTTCTGTCATTTGTTTTATATGGATATCAAAATATCTTCTGTTAAAAACTCCTGTAAGCCCATCTTTAGTTGATAAATCGAAACTTTCTTCAAGCTCAGATCTGAGGTCATCTTGATATTGTTTTCTCCGAAGTTGTGTTTTAACTCTCGCTTTTAGTTCACTCTTATCTACCGGGTATATAAAATAATCATTAATGCCCAGTTCCATGCCCTTTATAACCATTGGAATATTTTCTTCTTCTGCTAAAAGCATTATGACAGAGTTTTTAAATACTGGTTTTGACCTAAGCATTACACCTATTCTGAGTGGATCCTCTACATCCATTTGACAGCTAATTATTACTAAATCTGGTATGAATGATCCAAGAGAGTCTATTTCTTCAGGGGTTGAAAGGGATTGTACTTGTTGAGTCAGGTCGCTTAAGCTTGCTTTTATGTTCTTTACCTGAATCATGTCATCATCGAGTAATAAAATTTTGCTATCAGTAAAATTATCTTTAAGATCTACTACTTGGCCACCTAGCTCTTCATTAGTTTTATTTCTTAACTTAAGTTCGTCTATAACAGTTTTCATGCGGGTTAATGATTTAACCCTAGCAAATAGAGCTGTATCATTAATTGGCTTTGTCAGAAACTCATCTGCACCAGATTCTAACCCTTTTACTCGGTCTTCAATTTCTGAAAGGGCTGTAACCATTACTACTGGTATATGCGTTGTTTCAGGATTAGATTTTATATATTTACAAGTCTCAAAGCCATCCATTTCTGGCATCATGACGTCCAAAAGAACTATATCAACGCTATTCTGTCTGAGCAGTTCAAGAGCTTTTGCTCCACTGTTAGCGGATAAAACAGTATAGTATTCACTAAGTAATTTTGCCTCTAGCAATTTTACATTTGGTTCTAGGTCGTCCACTACTAGCACTGTTGCTGTCATAATTTACTCTTTTTTCGTAACTGAAGGGATAAACTTTTCAACTGCTTTAAAAAACTTATCAATAGATACTGGCTTAGATAAGTACATATCACAACCTGATTTGGAAATTTTTGCTTGATCAACTTTCATTGCAAAGGCTGTCACGGTTATTATGGGAATATGTTTAGTTTCTTGGTTTGCCTTTAGAGTTTGAATTAAATCAATTCCAGAAATGCCATTAAGATGAATGTCCATAAGAATAAGATCTGGTTTTGTGTCTTTGACGAGATCAATAATGTTAACACCATTTCTCGAAATAACCACCTCATGCTCTTGAATAGTAAGAAGGTCATGAAACAACTTCAAATTTAGTTCGTTATCTTCAACGATTAATACTCTACCCATATAATTTAAAACAACCCGTTTTACTGGAAGTGTTGCAGAACCAAAATCCCAATAGATAATATGATTGTATACTATAACAAAGTAAGGTTAATATAAATTTGATAAATAGGTTGAATTTTGATAGAATTAGAGCTATTAGCTTATTGCATTTTTATCATGATTTTAACTAGTCCATCCACCGAAACTCCCACAAGGCAACAAATATAAGGGTTGCAAGATAAAAAGCTTGGTCAAATCC
>NZ_JARJFB010000211.1:0-2261 GCF_034554655.1 Candidatus Megaera venefica | reverse complement strand
TATTTATTCCTCTTGACAGACGAGAAATATACCGCTACGATTTGCTTATCGAAATCCCTTAAGAAGCTAGCATACGTAAGGCTTAGAGGGTATAGTAATGTCTAAAAAAATAAGTGCAAATTAAATACAAAAATTAACTAGATATGAGTTACATCGAAGATAATCTTAGACCAGGCGAAGTGATAGTATTTTTTGAGAAACCAGAAAATTTTAAATATAGCAAAAAAACTCTTGTGCTTTTCGTTATATTGGTTGCTTTCTTATTTTTTATTTCACCTGATACAGCTTGGTTTATTGGAATAATACTTTGCATTTCTGTATTTTACACTTTTTTTAATGAGGCACATGATGAGTTTGCTGTAACAAATCGTAGGATTGTTATAAAAGACAAAGTGTCTACCTCAGAATTTTTACTTGAAAAAATAGAGGGATGTGATCTTATTGGTCAAACTGTAACTTTAAAAGGTGCGGGTGGTACTAAGATCTATGTTCAGAAAATACTTGATTATAAAGGTTTTAAAGACGCAGTATACGATGCTATAGAAATGTTAAAGTATCCTGATGAATTTTCCCGTTGGGCGCAGTCTAGACAAAAAGAACTCAATAACGAAGCTAATTTAGAACTAGTAAAGAACCAAGAACATAAAAAAATAAATAAGTAGAAATATGTACGCAGTATCATTCGACATGGAAGTTGCAAAGTTAAAGGAGCATTACGGTGAGCCTTATAATAAAGCATATGATGAGATTAGGGTTGTTATGGGAGAGTTAGGTTTTGACTGGGCGCAAGGTAGTTTATATATCGCAAAAAGTGAGCAAAATAACCTAACATCAGTGTACAAAGTAATAAACAAGCTTTCTAGCATTCTATGGTTTAAAGAGTCTGTAAAGGATATTAGGGCTTTTAAAGTAGAAGATTGGTCTGATTTTACTGAAGTTGTTAAATTGAAAGGTTAAGAGAATATGACAAGAATAGATACGCATGCAATCATAGAAGAATTGATAGCTTCAGGGGCTCTAAAAAAGCAAGCAGAAGTTTGCGTTGCTAGGTTTGTACTTAGAAATGAAATTGAAGATTTAGAACGTAGATTAGCTACTAAGTCCGATTTATCTCAACTTAGAGCAGAATTAAAGTCAGATCTAGTTAAGCTTGAGTCTAAAATTGATGGTATAGAAAGTAGACTTGAGTCTAAAATTGATAAGCTAGAATCTAAGCTTGATTCTGGTTTCAACAGCATTAATACTAATTTGAAATGGATCAGCTTTATAGGAATGGCTATTTTTGGCCCTATAACAGTTATGTTAATAAAAGACTTATTCTTTTAATTATGAGGGGACTAACTTGCAATGGTGCTAGTTAGTCGGCAATAAAAAAACCACCGAATTAACAGTGGCTTTTTTATAAACTTTTTTAACTATTTAGAAAATGAATGCTTGGCGGCCGATTTTTCTAAATACAAACTTGTAGATATTAATTATGTTCCGAACAGGAGATAGTTCACCACCGCCCTTTTTTTTATCAAAAGTTAACAACAAAGTGTTAACAAAGATAGATACACAATTAATATTACCCTCATTATACACTGCTTTTCGAACATCTGTCAATAAAAAGGTATCCGAAATATCGGATCTCTTATTCCCCTTTGATCTAAGTTATAATACTTATCTTAAAAACCATTCAAGGAGTCTACAGATGCTAATCATCGATTCATATATTTTGATTTTGGATACTCATATGTCAAATTTTGGATTTTCTGATAACTCTATACATAGATACATAAAATTAATATCTAACAATGATCCCAATAAAATACTTACCTTTTGTATCAAAGACCTATCAAAGTTTCTACGATTAGAAAAAAGTCAAACTAGTGATTTTTTAAAGAAGTGCGAGAATTTCAATTTACTCAAGCGGCATTACGTTACTTCCAATACAGGCAAGCGCAAGATTGGCAATACCTTACACCTAGAACTTACGCCTCCTGCTCTACTAAGTACAGAGGAAAATTTTGCCAATGATGAATCCTCAAAATGCTTAATTTTCAAAGGCATTGTAGTGAAGAGAGTAGAGAGCATTTACCAAGACAAAAAGATAATAGATATCGAGCTAAGAGATGTTCGCAACGAGACTGGCAATATCACTTTTGAGAAATACTGGATTGAGGAAACTCATATAGTGAGCAGCGATACCGATACCGATACCGATACCGATACCGATACCGATACCGATACCGATACCGATACCGATACCGATACCGATA
>NZ_JARJFB010000210.1:0-2301 GCF_034554655.1 Candidatus Megaera venefica | reverse complement strand
TGATGGATTAAGTTTGCTTGCATTATCTGGTTGGGGTGCGGATTTATCTCCAAAATTAGATGCGTACCAAGGACTCACTCATAAAACGATTGATGAAAATAGCTGTCTATTTTCAGATTTTGATTATTTCCAAGGGCTTCTTGGTAAGACCTTAACGCAAAAAGTATTGCAGGCAATTTCTTATAACAAATAAACATTTTCACTCTAAATAATCAATAAAAAGACGAGGATCAAAATGCTAAAAAAACAAATACAAAACGATAGAATAGAAAAAAATCTTAAAGTATTAAAACTATTGTCAAATAATGACCCTAGTATCAACGAAGAACAAAAAAGAGAAGTCATAAACGGCTATACTGGCTGGGGAGGACTCCGCGAGGCAATCTTTACTCCTTGTGTTTACAGGCAATTAAAACGTTACCTAACCAATGATGAGATTGGCTCTATAAAAAAGAGCGTAAACAGTGCATACTATATGCCCGAGTTACTGGTAAAATTCATATGGGCGGCTTTAACACGTATGGGTTTTAAGGGGTTACGAGCAGACGGAGGCGGTAAAAGTTGTAATATATTAGAGCCTTCCGCGGGAACAGGGGTATTTTTTAACTACATGCCACAAATAGTAGCAAAAAATGCAAGTATAGATGCAATAGAGCTTGATAATGCCTCCTGCAAATTATTTAGCAAATTGCACGGCAATATTAACATTATCAATACTGGTTTTGAGAATTTCTGCTGCAACGACAATAGATACGACCTAATTATCGGCAACCCGCCATACGGTCGCAATACCGTAAATGATATTTTTAACTCCGACTTGGCGCACTTAATAATTCATCATTGGTTTGTTGCTAAATCCGCAAGAATGCTAAGAGATAAAGGTATTATAGCAATGATATTGCCACAATTTTTCCTAGACAATACAAAAGAGCATGCACGGGATATTATCAACGCATCAGGAACAAACTTAATACTTGCTTATCGCTTGCCTGATAATTTATTTGCGGATGCAAAAATTACCGTTGATTTAGTATTCTTGCAAAAAACCGATAAAACCCATGAGTGGCAAGCCACCAGACAAAAAAAGATTGGTGAACATAGTAAACCGATAAATGAGTATTTTTTTAATAACCCCCATCACGTATTAGGTGAGCTTGAGATAGTCCCAATGTACGATCGCCTGGGGATTACCTGTAAAAGCAGCGGTGATTTAAGAACCCAGCTTGCAAGCGTATATTCTAAAATCAAAAAAATACTCTAAATTATCAGTTGCTTACGAATCGCACTGGACAACAATACATCTAAACACTATGAAAGGCGGATGTAACCGCCTTTCATAGCCACCGTAACAACTAGTAACATCTATTCGGTCAATTTATATCCTCTTGCCCGCCTTCTTTTTTTAATCACTTGCAAAGCACTATTAACCTCTAATTCACTATCACAAAAAATAATTTTATAGCCACCTCGTTTACCGTACCTACTACCCCAGCTAAAAAATACACTAGTGCCACCGAATAGATTGGTCTGTAGTTGTACATTATAGAACCTATCTTCTCTTAACCAAGTTTGCAGCATGTTATGCCATGAACCGAACCAATAAAAGCAGGGGACGGTCAGTTCGCATTATCTAATTGACGCCCTAACTCCTCAAATTCATTAATGTTATCTTCATTAGCAATTCTTACAAGAGCGGCAACGATATCAGTAAATATCTCTGTATTTTCCTCTGTTATAGGGGCGTCCATAATATCTAATAAATGCTGTACGCCTTGATTTAAATCTCTAGATATCAAAATATCTATGTATTTAAAATATATAGGAGCAAGTGGATGCTCCGCAAAACTATTGTAAGTTTTTCCGTAATTTGAATTCATCATATAACACTCCAAGTTTAGTTGATAATAACGTTAATCTATAATTGTTGCAATAACTGTTCAAGCTTCGTTTCTTCATCAGATACAGCAGCTTTCTGCATTTCTATAATTATTTTAAGAATTATAGTGCGGTTTTCAGGTAAATAGTATTTTTCTGCTATTACTTGTAAGTCTTCGGCTTCCTTATAAAAGCCTCGTTTTTCTAAAGTTTCAACAAATTGATAAAACAAAGGCGCAAGCGGATGATCTATGAAGTTATTACAGTCTTTATAATATTGGATGCTATTCATACAGTTTCTCTAAAAAAACTTGATTAAATGTTTAATAAACTTATCTTGGTCAATATTTAGATGTTTAGCTAACTTTAGGTTGTTATTTTTCCAAGTACCGATAATAGCTCCCGACGGTAATTTAATGACACCGT
>NZ_JARJFB010000209.1:0-2357 GCF_034554655.1 Candidatus Megaera venefica | reverse complement strand
CTTCAGACACATCAAGATCTTGCTGCAAATATTCATAACCACAAAAATATTGCCAATAAATATTTTCCTTTAGCTCTTCCTCCGTAAACGAATCAGAACCGTTGTACATAGCTTGAAGCATTGATAGTGCTAGCATTACTCTATGATCTTTCTTATTTCTACCAAATTGCTTGATTTCAATGTTAGGCAATGCTCTGGCTTCAAGTTCAGACCAATTTACTAAATCCCTTAGTTTATATAACTTGTTTTTAGGATTTAGTTTTGTAGATAATTTCTCTTCAAATAACCTTTCTTGTTTTTGGAGAAAAGTAATATTTTCTATAGGCATAATTTTAAAATCCGTAAGCTTTATGCGGTAATTATACCATTTTCTTATGGATTTTGTAAGCTGTTTATGACATGAAACCCCTTGTTAATTCAGGCGGGGAGAGTTTTGACGGAGGGACTTACTATACTGAATCGCTGTGCCTATTTTTCCTTAAAACCTTTAAACATGGCGTCAATTAGTGGATCCAAAAGATACCTTAGTAAAGTTCTAGTACCAGTTACTATTTGAACCTCAGCTTGCATACCAGGATGAAGTTCTAACTTTCTTGTATTAGCTACTTCTTTAAATTTATCCATGTCAATTTCGATACGTGCCAAGTAATAACCGTTTGCAAGTGGATCGCCAGGGGCTCTTTGATGATCCATAACTAAATCAGGTGATAGAGAAATTACTTTACCTGTAAATGATGGAGTGGTTCTTGATTTAAAGGCGCTAAATTTTATTTTTGAAACGAGTCCAACAGCTATAGAATCAATACTTTTCGGCTCGATTTTTGCTTCGATAACCAAAGGATCATTTATTGGAGAAATCTCTACCATAGTCTGGCCAGGAGGTATAGAGCTACCTATAGTATGAAAATTTAGGTTATTAACTACTCCATCAACTGGTGATTTTAAAACCACTCTATTGAGAGCTTCTTGTAGGTAGAAAAATCTTTCTCTATGACCGGCAAGCTGAGCTTGTGATTCTTTTAGATCATTCAATGTTTGCGTAGAAAACTTGCTATCTATGTTTATTAACTCTATATCAGTTTTAGTTATTTCCTGTTCTGCCTTAGCTATTTCTGTGTCTGCTATTGCTAATTCGCTTTGTATACTTGCCTCTTTGGCTTCCAGCTCGAGCAGGGCGGCTTTTTGGGCAAATCCTTTTGCATTAAGCTTTTTGGTTGCGTCTAACCTATCTAAAGTCACTTCTAACGTTTTCGCAAGGGCAACCTTCTTAGCCTCGTATCCTTCGATTTGTTTTTTTGATTGCTTACTTTTTTGTTTCAAAGAATCTCTTTCTGCGGAGATAATTTTACTTCTTGAGCTAAATAGACTATTTTGAGTTTCAATGATCTTTGCAACATCTGCTTCAGACTTGTCTTTAAGTAAGAATTCTGGGTAAATAATTTCTGTGTCGTTGTTAATTTCTGCTAGCAATCTGCTCTCACTCGCTAAAAGCGTTCTATATTGGTTAAGTACGTTTTCATACTCAGATTTTGTCTTGGTATCGTCTAATTCTAGCAGTTTGTCACCTTTTTTTACAACGTCACCTAGTTTTACAAAAACTGCCTTAAGTACACCACCTTCCTGATGATTGATTACTTTTTTCTGAGTGCTACTAATAACAGTGCCAATAGCAACAGCTGCGCTATCTAGAGGCGCTGTAGCCATCCAAATAGTACCTAATATAACGAAAAAAACTGTAACAAATAATCCAAATAATATAGGCGATTTTGCACTCTTGACCACGTCATTTGCATTTCCACCATCTTCTTTAACAATAAGATTAATAAATTGATCAACAAACTTTACGCTGTTTTGCATGCCTTGTATTATAGCAATAAAGAATCCCTTTGGTGTCCACATACTGGGCGGTTTTTGCATAAAAGGGAGGCCAGTAGCCATTTTATTAGGTTCTCCAGCTGCTTTTTGCTGCATCAACAATTGCTGTAATTGTTGAAGTTGTTGCATTTTCTCAGGTGTTATTTTGTTATTATTATCTGACATATTTTTTACAGTAACTATTCTTTATCGTTAATATGTATCATACCATTCTTGAGCATTTGTATGCGCCCGTGTATTTCTTCTTTCGATCCAAAGCTTGCTACTGCTCCATCCTGAATTACCATAATTTTATCAACTTCCGAAAGGACAGAAGGACGGTGAGAAATAACTATTACTGTTATTTTCTTTTTTCTAGCTTCAGCAAGCGCGCCGGCTAAAGCTAATTCACCTGCTTCATCTAGGTTAGCATTAGGCTCATCAAGAACAACTAGTTTTGGGGTACCATAAAAAGCTCTCGCTAGGCCAATTCTTTGTCTTTG
>NZ_JARJFB010000208.1:0-2367 GCF_034554655.1 Candidatus Megaera venefica | reverse complement strand
CCGTTCCGCTTAATATCTTCAGCTAGAATATTCGTATCACCAAATTCAAAAGAATTGCGATCAGCATATTGCCACCTAACTATGCTATTATTTAAGTCATTTAATTTTGCTGATTTAATATCCTTTTTAATAGTTCAATTATCTCTATTTTTTTCAGTTGGCGCATGTTATGTGATAATTAAAATGAAAGTAATTGCTTATAACACCAAAATTGAGTCGGTTAAGGAATTTCTTCAAAAAAATGCCGTAGATAAAGATGTAATTTTCTTTAATTTTTTCTCGGACAATTTGGAGGAGAACTATTGCGAACTTATAGTTACCAAAGGTTCTAAGGCTCAAGAATTACTTGAATCAACAAATATTGATTTTGTAAAAAAATGGAAAGCAAAATCCCTTTCTTGATTAATAAATTAAGCCGATTTAGTTAAGGAAGAATCGAGCTTTGAGTTAGACAAAGCAATTGCTAAAATACGTCACAAAATGGTTTAAACAATTATTATGGGAAAAAATCTACAAAAGAAAAAAGAGTGGGTTATAAAAAAATAATATGAAACATATAGACGATCAGCTTGATAAAATAGATAAACTTATTGGCAAGAAAATATATAACCTGAAAGTAGATAGAGATATGAGCCGGTCAGACTTAGCAAAAAAAGCTGGGGTTTCTCAACAACAAATTGCAAAATATGAGGACTCAACAAATAAAATTAGCGCATCGAGATTAGCTTTATTGGCCAGCGTTTTAAATAAGGATATTTCCTATTTTTATGAAAGTATATAAGTCAAAAAAGTCGCCAAAAATTAGGGCCCTGCTACTCCCATTAAATTCAGCTGGCCATTTGTATAAAAAACACAATCCAGATTTTATATAATACTTTTTATTTCCACAATCACTCTTGCATTACTGTCGTTTATGTGCGACAATACAACATGTAACATTAGTTATAGATAAATGCAGAAAATAAAAGAAGTAAGATTTTTTGTTGATAAGAATCAAAAAAACCATGTTGCTAGCTGGTTAAATAAACTTGATCCTAAAACAAGGTCTAGAATAAATCTTAGATTGGTTAGGTTAGAGTATGGCTCATATGGAGATTACAAAAGTTTAGGCAACAAGCTTTTTGAACTTAGATTCTTCTTTGCAAACGGTTATAGGGTGTATTTCGTTGAGCATAACAACAAGATTATTGTTCTTTTGTGTGCAGGAAATAAGGATACCCAAGATAAAGACATAAGGTTAGCCAAAAATTTATTGGAAGAATTTAAAAGTGAGGTGCAAGATGCAAAATCTTGATAATTATTTAAAAGATCAGTTCCAAGACGAGGAGAATGTAAAGGAATATATAAATGCAGCGTTGGAGCAATATTTTGAAGATCATAATAAGGAACTATTTTTAGCTAGTTTAAAAGAAGTGATACAGGCAAAGGGTGGTATAACTGAGTTTTCTAAGCATGCTCATATCAACAGGCAGCATATTTATAGAATGCTTTCTGATAAAGGCAACCCAAGTTTTGATAATATAGGCTCTCTTCTTACAGCACTTGGTTTAAAGCTACAGGTTGAAACCACGAATCATTCAATTCATTAACGATCTATTTTCTGGTATAATTTAAGAAAAACTATTATGACTAATTTTATTAAAAATTTTCTAAAAAAACATGGATATTATCTGTTATTATTGGCACCCCCAATTGTTTTTATATTCTTTTATTTCCCAACAAGCTTAGCTTATCATGCTGATAGAATAAATATTGGCTTAAAACAGCTGAGTCTTGCAAGCCAAGAAATTAAAAAGGATATCTCCGACTGCAGGAATAATATATTATTAGATAATTCACAAACTCAAATAGATATCGATACATTAAACCAAATTGCAGTTAAGGCTACTAAATGTGGTTTTTTGTCACCGCTCACTTCAATCACTAATTAATGTCATATATTGAAGAGGACTAAGTATGATTAAACGAGCTTTTTCTTCTCTTATAACATGGATCGTAGCCTTTCAGCTAGTATCTATAACCATTGGATACGTTACGAAGTTCGGAATGTATCCATGGTACAGTCAATTAATCAAATCCTCTCTTACTCCACCAGGTTATTATTTTGGAATCATCTGGCCTATTTTATATATTAGCTTAGCTATTTTGGGATGGAAACTATACAGGGAAAGGGAGAAAACTATACTAAGGTGGTATTGGACTGGGATGTTTTTAAACTGGTTATGGAGCCCGGTATTTTTTACTTGGCACTTAAGTGGAGTAGCACTCTTGGTATTAATTTTACTTGTCACTATTAATGCCTATATTTTAATTAAGCTAAGAATTGGATATACCAACTATGCATATATGATGCTACCTTATTTCTTG
>NZ_JARJFB010000207.1:0-2415 GCF_034554655.1 Candidatus Megaera venefica | reverse complement strand
CCGGGCTTTGGAAAGAATTTAAGAGGTTAATTAATGAGCTCAAACCAAGATATGCAATTATCGAAAACGTGGCTAACATTCGTAGTAAAGGACTTGTCGCAGTCCTGCAAGATTTATGGGAGATCGGGTATGATGCAGAATGGCATTGCATACCAGCTTCCGCCTTTGTTGCGCCTCACAGATGTGATAGAATCTGGATTATGGCCTACCCCACTTGCATCGGCAAAGTCGGATTGTCCATCGGAAAGGAGGAGACAGAGTCCACACTTGGAGACAGTTGTAAAAATGCTACCGACGCCGACTGCAAGCGATGCGACTGTAGGAGATATAATTGGCAAGGACGATATCTACAAGATAACTTCGAGCGGAAGTATTCGGAAGTACACCAAGAATGGGACATCGGCGAGTCTGGGATTAGCAATACATGTAAGATTCTTTCCGACCCCAACTGCCAGAGATTACAAGGATACGGGTGATCTGAAGAAATTAGCGCAATATGTAAGCAAGAGCATATTAGCTTGTACTATCGCACACGAGGAATTGAACAATGGGGAGCAGAACTGGAATCAATAGCTAGACTAAAAGAAGGTCGCCTAAATCCTGATTGTGTGGAATGGCTTATGGGCTTTCCAAGTAGCTGGACAGAAAGCGGAAGTCGTAGGCAGCGTCTTATGGCTTTAGGCAATGCAGTCGTGCCATTAATCCCAGAATTTTTAGGGGAAGCAATTATAAATAGTTTTGGGAATAATTATAATCAATAAATTAATAGGACTAAGAAATGAATTTTATAGAAGCAATAAATTTAATAGATACTAATACTGTAGATTCAGTAAAAAGATTCGACTGGGAGCTCAAACATGTTATGGCTCGAGAAGGAACAATAATAGTAGTGAACGGTGAAGATAGCGTACCATCAATTCATCAATTGAAGATATACTAGCTAATGATTGGATAATTGTGAGAGACAAGGTATGAAGAACATAACATTATGTGCTTTTCTTACTTTTCTTTTGGGTTGTTTGATATGGCTACCGATGATAACCATTTCAAAGGAGTTAATCAATTTAAATAGCAAAATTGACAAAATAATAATATTTTTAGACTTGGGTTTAAATGCTGAAGATGAGGTAGAGGAATGAGCACAGTGTATGCTAGAAAAAGTATTCTTGCTAGAGTAGATAGAACTATTACTGATGATAGCCCTAAGGAAAGTGACGGCAAATTTTTGCAAGAAGCGTGTGTTATATCTGATTATAACTCTGCTGAGTTTACGTATATAAAAACCAGAATGGAGAATAAGTATGGTTTTAAGTTTAAGAATTACTACAAACGATTAGATGCAGTGGAACAGTGGGAGAAAGAGAGAGACCCTTTATCTGTTAAAAAAAGTGATACTAAAAAACCTAAGCTTACAATAATCAAGGATAACGACTGGATGAAATCTTATAAAGGGGAGTTATCTCCCAGTCAAGCTCTTGAAAGGTTTTACAAACTAAAGACCGAGGAGAAGAAGCAAAGATTGCTGGAAGAAGTAAGAAACGTAGAATTATTGTGGTAGGTAAGATAATGATGACAAAGCAAATGACGTATAATGATCTTGAGAATATAAAAAACTCCAACTTATCTTTGTTACAAGAAGCAATGAGGCAAGCTGAATTAAGAATACAAGATGAGAATAGTCGGAAAGAGAGGATAGACAAAAGAGTTTATATATTGTTATCGATTTCTTTGAGTATTATTGGATTGATATTTGGATTAATCAAGTCAAACTTTTTAAGTGATGGATACTTAGCTTTGTATGGAATCGAAGGGTGTTTAATGATATCGCTTGTTTTTTTATTCTCAAGCTTAAAACTCCAAGAATACTCTCCACTAGGGACTATGCCAAAAACATGGCTGCTAAAAGAATTCGTACAGGATTATAACGACCATGAAAGAAATAACACAGTACATGGTCACGTTTTATCTTGTATCGTACTTAATGTGCAAGATTCTTTATCGACTAGTGCAGCGTCGAATGAACATAGGATAGCTTTATTAAACAAAGCTATTTTGATGTTAAAATTATCAATAGTACCAATTTGTATTTCGAGTATTTATAGTGCTTTAAACACTATCGTTTCTTGGTATATATGAATTAGATGCAATAGGTAAAGTATTAGGTTTTGTAGGTGGTGTATTGCTAATAGTTGGTTCAATTTTAACGTGTTTAGAACTTGAATTATTCTCATTTTCTGTCATAATAGTTATACTTACTTAGATTGAAAAACGAGGTCAAGTCAGACTAAAATCTGCCTTCCTCAACTTCCTTATAACGCAAAAATTTAATTCAAACAAAAGATAAAAAATAAATGGCGTGGGTTTCTATTATAGCTCTAATACTTGACAACTAAATACAGACAATATACACTCTAA
>NZ_JARJFB010000206.1:0-2419 GCF_034554655.1 Candidatus Megaera venefica | reverse complement strand
AAAAAATGAATGTGCGGTGATTTATTTTTGAAATTCTTGAAATTATATCAAAAATTTAGAGTTTTGACGGAGAGACTTTGTTCTTTACTTTCCATAACAAAAATTATGGCGTTGAAATTTAGCACTACATCTATGTTATTATTTTTAATTTAATACCCTTTTCATCAGCTTGTATAGAATCTTCAAATGCATTAGATTCAGTGAGCATAATTTTTGCTCTATTAAAGTCATACCAATCTATGTAACGTGTATATTTTTGTGCAAAATCTAAGACTCTAACTATAGGCTCTAAGATTCCATTTTGACTTATGGCCTTTAAAGAAGATAGGTAATTACTACGATATACAGTAGGAATAATGATTTTTATCTCACCATTTGCTACTAATTCAGCATTCATCATTACCCTAGACAATCTCCCATTACCATCTGAGAATGGATGTACCTCAGCAACAATAAATTTGATAAATACTGCGCGGTAAAATGGGCATTCGATCGATTGATAAAGTTCAAATCCACTCTTTAATGTCCCCACTACAAGTTCTGGTGGTACAAATAGAGTATTGCCAGCTCTGTTGATTTGTTTTTTGAATTCTCCGGGCATATGAGATGGTCTACCTTCCATGATTGTAGCATGGCGGCTTTTTAGCAAAAATATAAACTCTTCAAAGCTTTTGGGTACTTTAGACATCTCATCTATCGATGAAACTACTTGGTAAGTACCTACTATATCATGAGCATCTTCTGGGCGATCAAATGGTATTTTACCATCAAAAGTAATTTCCCTTGCTTCTTCTAAGTCAAACTCAGTGCCTTCAATAAAATTAGAAAAGTAGCCCTCAAAAAATGATAAGTTTTGCCATTCAGCTGCACTCATATTACTTAATCTTGAAAAAGGAGCTAAATTTCGTAAATATTGGTGAAACCGTAAGAATAGATCAGCACGTTTCTGATCAAACGGAGCTAACTCTTTAATAGCTTGACCTATCTTTGATTCTAAATTATAAGACTTTGTACCTAGAAGTGTTCCAATAATGCGTTCTAGCTTTACTAGTTCTTTTGTCAGCTCAAGGCTTGACGCTATAAGTATTGCTTGATCTCTGATGAAATTTAAATCCCCATTCTTGATCAATATATCAAATAAGCGCCCTTCTATTTCTCCTACTGATAAACTCTTAGGAGTTAGGTTGTTTCTAGAACGACTTGGCTTGAGGTTTTCAAGTAAAGCTCGTGATAAAGAAGGAATGTAAAGCCTATTCAAAAATGGCATATCTGAATCAAGCGGCGGACTACCTTTTTGAGGGCAAATGGTAATGTTTCCTGGCAAATTCACTTTACGGGTTTTATTAGAAGTTATATATATGTTACCATCAGGTGCTGGCTTATTTTCAATTGCGGTGCGATATGCCAAAATTGCTGATGGAAAATATTGCCCTACAATTTGCCATAGATTTCTCTTGACTATGGAAGCAGGAGAATCTTTGAAATTAGGTGTATAAAGTCTTGAGGCAATCTTACGCAAATGACCAGAAGCACACATATTATGAATTGTTTTCTTAAGCGACTTATTAGAAACTACCGCTTCTGAAAAATCGAACTTCTTGACTGATAAATTATTCATTTGGCTAATATATAGAACTTTTTGTAGGATAGTATCATAAAAACAGCGCTTTTTGCAATATAATTCCGATAATAAAAGACAAGATAAAGTCTTAATACCATGCTCTCTACATACCATAACCACTGATATCTTTTTCCATCTCAAGATGTTTCTGCTGCTGGATAACTTGGTTGTGGATCTGCTGTATCTTTCAATATTTTGGTCATTTGCTCATGAGTTTTGAAGTTTTTGCTTTGCACAAACGATGAGAGTTTATGTAGCTGACCAATAACATTCTCACTCTTGTTCTTCATGGCATTTTGGATTGATAAAGTAAGTCTGGCAATAATGCTCCTGATGTTTCAGAGTGCCGTGTAGCTGAGTTAGGAACTTTTGCAATTTTTTTGAGGAAGTTGTGATCAAGATTTCATTCACCCCACACCTCCTCAGTAACCTGATTTGCCCATATTGCCAAAAATTTGCTTAATAATATTGTGGTAATTAGAAGTGATGTCAAGCTTAGATGATAAAATCTTGACATCACCTGTATTAGATCCTTAGCTGTATTCAGGTGAAATTTTCATATTATTTCCACTCAATAGTACACCATAATTACTCTGCAACAACTCTTCATTCTGATTTTGGGAAAACTCATTATTTTGACTTGAAAGTTCATTTAGTTCTTTGCTCTCTTCAATAGCTAATATCGAACCACCGACAAAATTTTCATTATGTTGTTCTTCATAGGGTATTAACCACATTCCTGCGTAAATGTAACATAAGAGAAAACTCTATATCCCATAAGGCTTGCAGAGCACTAGA
>NZ_JARJFB010000205.1:0-2433 GCF_034554655.1 Candidatus Megaera venefica | reverse complement strand
CTTAACGATGCAAGAATAAATATTCTCCATAATGACATCCCACGACGACCACTATTCTTAAGGGGAATAGATTCTTCCAAACACTTCAATATTTTACCCATCACTTCTTTGTTTTGTGATAGGTGCTGGAGACCTAATAGAAATTTGGTAATATCATCACGACAAGATAAATCGAGTGTAATTGCTGACAAAGATGTTTGACCTAATTTAAATTGAGTTTCAAATTCTGAAGTGATTCGCATTGAAAGTTACAGTGAAGTTTATATATTGATCACCAAAACGACTATTATACGTCGTTTCTACCCCTTCACTATAACATAATATTACAAATCTTCGCTGTAAAAAATAGCCTCGAACCCTATATTATCTATGACTTATACTGGTTTCCGTTCAGGCACTAATTACAATAATCAAAGAATACAAAATCTAAAAGCCAAAGTTAAAGCAAAAACATCTCGAAATAACAGAAAAATCACTAAACGAATAACTAATGATGTTACTAAAAAAGTTCTTAAACGTTTAAAACATAGGACTTCTTAATTACCAACATCCAAAAATATCTATTGCCTATGTTTCCTGACTTACGTGACTTTAAAAGCTTGGTAGTTGATGGCTCTACTTGTTTACAAAAACAGTGATTTTTAATCATATTTCTTCAACAATAATTCTATGGCTTCTTCCATCAACTCAGGTGCTTTTTTGCCCTTAACCATTTTTTGCTCAAACGCCAATTTATCGAATGCTTTGCCATGTGCATCTTGAATGTAAATACTTCTAATATGACGTACTGGAGTTGGCTTTTTTGTAGCTTTTAATAATCGTGGAGCATTGTTATTCGTGGTTTCTCCTGTTTTTGCTAGGTTAGTTGCTCTAGCATTTTCTTCATCTATCCAATTATCAGTCATGTTTTATATCCTCTTTATTACCTATTAGAATTGCATCTAGAATTCTGTTTATTTCCATTCTGCGTTCTCTTACTTTGTAAGCTTTGTTCATCTTATGATCAAAGATTGTTAGATACTCGCTAGATGCTCGGCTAAATACCCCACTAGATGGAATAATAAAAGCTCTTTTGTCTCTTAAGTATTCTATGGTTTCATTTTCACTGGCTCTGTGTTCTTGTCCATCGGTTACTATGGTAATTATTCTTTTCCTAAGTAACTCAGCTCTTCTATAAGCATCAATATAGGTAGCATATTGATCACGACAGGTTTAAGTGGCATTACAATAAGATAGTTTTGTGGTACTTCCCAATCACTAGCTTGATGATCGAATATTACAATATCGGCATCAGGTCGATTACTTGGTACACTGTTCATTATCTCAAAAGGTAAGTTCCCTGCTTTAAAGTATAATATAGATGTTCCTTGAGGGTCTTGGCAAACAACGAGAGGCTTAACTCCAAATTCCACTGATGCAGCCGCAAGGTTAATTGCAATCATACTCTTACCTTGGCCGCCTTTAGGATTTCAGATACTAACTAGTTTAATTTGTTTTATAATTATTGTAATATTACATTTAATAATGAGTACAATATTTAATAAAGTAAGTCAATATATATTATAATATGTAAATATTAAGTATTATAATTATTAAAGATAATTATAACCCAACTAATCGTTGTAATTTATGTAGTATACTGTCCAGTTCAAACTCAGTTACTTGACCTATCCTTGGATGTATAATTCTGTTTAAACTAATTGATCTACAATGTTCTATTAAAGCATAACTTTTTACTTTTAAGCTATCTCTTGGATTTAATTCATAATGTAAATTACCGAATTCTAGCTGTGATTGACTACTTAAAGGGCAAATGAAAATAATAGGAGGTATAGAGTTAAGTATTGTTTAAGAATTTAATATAATCACTGGTCTTACTTTCCCAATTTCAACATCTTTGGCTGGATTAAGTTTTGCCAAATAAATACCAGCACGAGTTAAGATTTCTATTTGCTCCACCATCCCTCGTTTTCTTGTGATAAATTTGTAAATAGATTATCCATTAACTCTTTTGATTCTTCAGAGTATTTTGCTGACCGTTTCATGGCATTAAAACTTTTGATTATTCCTATTTCTTCTGATCTAGTTTTGAAATCATCTAATTCGTGAATAATTGCCCTGCGGATAAATTCAGTTCTAGAAACACCTAATTCTTTTGCAGCTTCATTGCTGGCTTTAGCTATAGTGTCTGATATTGTAATAGATAAACTTGTCATATTTAAAATTATATGAATTAATATAGTAAATATCATACCAAAATTAAGTTAAATATTCAAAATAATTCTTGATTATTTACTTTGGTTGCAATAATTTAGAGTTGTTAGTGATGACTTCAATACATCATTGCAAAATCAATCTATTTAGTCCCTCCGTCAAAACTCTCCCCGCCTGAATTAACAAGGGGTTTCATGTCATAAACAGCTTACAAAATCC
>NZ_JARJFB010000204.1:0-2460 GCF_034554655.1 Candidatus Megaera venefica | reverse complement strand
AAAAAATGAATGTGCGGTGATTTATTTTTGAAATTCTTGAAATTATATCAAAAATTTAGAGTTTTGACGGAGAGACTACTGACTTTGTTCGAGATTCCTCTAAACCTTCTCCAAAAAAGATCTCTGTCAAGTCGTGAAACAGCTATGCGGCTTAATAAATTTGTTCTCTTATCTTATAATCTCCTCGCTTTTTAAAAAATATGTATACGATTTTTAGAAAGATTCACATTATGTTTCTATGTGTAACCACGTTAGGCTGACTCATAAACATTCTTGACAAAATAACTAATTAATATTAATCTTTGCGTTGTATTAGGTAAGAAATTTTTAATTAGGTATAAACATTATGTCAAAAGTAAAAAACTATAATAAGCTACAAGATGCTGTGTTGAGGATAACCCCAGATGCCTTTAGACAAGTCATACAGTTAGAAAATTTAGATCCAAACTCATGTGGTGATTATGATAGTTCTATACTTTCATTTAGTATACGTGAATTTAAACTTGATCACGCACGCGTTCTTCTTGAATTCGGAGCCACTACTGATAAGGCTTCTTTGGAGCATGCAGTTTCATACTACACCATGATTGCGCCCTATAACAGCGCTGAGATTCTGAGGCTTATGTTAGATAAATATAATGCTGATATCAATATTACAGATAGATATGGGGACACAATTTTGCCAAAGGCCATACAGGCTTATACTAATGATACAAATTTTTTAGAGGTTGTAGATTTAATATTTAAACATGGAGGAAATTTATCTATTAAAAATAATGCTGACAGCACTATGTTTGCTGAGATTTTTAAATTATTTGATAGCTATAATTATGAGAAAATTGTTGATGTTTTTAAATTATTATTACCATATGTGCATTCTCAAAAAATTGATGTTAATGAAGTAATAGATTCAGGTAACATTCTAGTAGAAGTGCTAGCAAAGCATGGAATTAAAGAAGAAGTAAGGCAGAAAATATTTGAAGAAATGATTAGCTTTGAAAGTGAAAATGGTCAGCCTCTATTTAATATAGACGCAGGAATGATCCGAAATATTCTTTATGGGCATGGGAAGTATGTCTGTTAATAAAGCTCAGGCTTTATTTTGGATTTACGCCGCTGTAATGGGGATGTCACTTTCCTCGTTGGGGCTGGTATATACTGGACAATCTCTTGCACGTACGTTCTTTATCTGCTCAGCAGTGTTTGGTTCAATGAGCCTTTATGGATATACTACTAAAAGAGATTTAACATCAATGGGGTCGTTCTTGGTTATGGGCTTAATTGGCTTGATTGTAGTATCTTTGGTTAATATTTTTCTACAAAGCCCTGCGATTAGTTTTGCAACTTCTTTTGTTGGCGTAGCAATTTTTATGGGACTAACAGCTTGGGATACACAAAAATTAAAGTCACTGTATTATCAATCTGGTGGTGGCGAGATGGGTGAAAAAACTGCTATTATGGGAGCTTTTACATTGTATCTCGACTTTATCAACTTGTTCTTATATATGCTAAGATTCTTTGGTGATAGAAAATAGTACTGCTATAGTGTCTGCTAATAGCAATAAATAATAAATAAAAAGAGTCAATGCAAGCATTGGCTCTTTTTTTATATCCATAGCCTGATATTATGATAATCAAATAAATTAAAAGTAGAAAATGAGCAATCATACAGCCGCTGTAATTATAATTGGCAATGAAATACTTTCTGGGAGAACTCTTGATATAAATACACAAGAAATAGCACTACGACTTAGTGAGATTGGAGTTTCACTTATCGAAACAAGAACGATTGCCGATGACCGCACAATGATCATAAATACTGCCAGAGAGCTAAGCAGTAAGTATAATTATGTCTTTACTACCGGAGGCATTGGTCCAACTCACGATGATATAACAGCAGAATCAATGGCAGCCGCATTTAATGTTCGCTATGTAAGAAATGATGAAATATATATGATTCTAAAAAATTACTACGATAAAATGGGTGAAAAACTAAATTCTGCTCGGGAAAAAATGGCCTACATACCAGAATCATCAAAACTTCTGCACAACGACGCTACGATGGTGCCAGGATTTGTCATTGGCAACGTATTTGTTATGGCTGGTATTCCAAATATTATGAAAGCAATGCTTAAATCAGCTATTCCGATGCTAAAAAAAGGTAAAGTTATTCAGTCACAAACTTTAGAAGTAATGATGGGCGAAAGCAAGATCGCAATTAGCTTTGAAGAATTACAAAACAAATATAAAGAGGTAGATATGGGCAGTTACCCGTTTACAAAAAATGGTATCCATGGAACTGCTCTAGTACTTAGATCATCGAATTACAACTTACTCGAGAAGGCTTTTGTAGAGTTAGAAACTATTATCAACGGTCTTAAATAGTCTCTCCGTCAAAACTCTAAATTTTTGATATAATTTCAAGAATTTCAAAAATAAATCACCGCACATTCATTTTTT
>NZ_JARJFB010000203.1:0-2476 GCF_034554655.1 Candidatus Megaera venefica | reverse complement strand
TCTAGTGCTCTGCAAGCCTTATGGGATATAGAGTTTTCTCTTATGTTACATTTACGCAGGAATGTGGTTAATACCCTTAAGAGCGCAAGATATCAAACAAGAAATTCTTCTTGAATTCTTGCGCCGTATTATCAAGAATCTTTTGGCACGAGATGATTTAGACCTGCCTAAATTGCTTCGCGGCAAACACATCCTTACAAGAGTCTTGCAAGAGAAGATTGTCGGTTATAGAAAGCTGGCTCATAAAAAAGGCTACCGGTCTTGTATGTTTAGCCTTGATGCAATAGTGACGGTAAGCCCCGAAGAGTTTAGTTTTTCTTTTGATCCCAATAATTATCCGACAAGCACTATTTACAAAGGTAAGTTAGGCTTTAACAAACACTATTATTCTTCTATTGCAATGATGAATCAAGAAGAGGCTGAGTGTGCTTTTGCTATCGATCAAAATCTCGATGTAAAATATTGGGTAAGAAATCTTGAACGTAATCCAAAATATGCCTTTTGGTTACCTACGGCAACAGATAGGTTTTATCCGGATTTTGTTGCTAAGTTGCATGATGAAAGATTTTTGATAGTAGAATATAAAGGCGAGCATTTAAGGAATGAAGACACGGAAGAAAAAGAACTTATCGGTAAAGTTTGGGCTGAAAAATCAGGAAATCTCTTTCTACTAGCTTGGAAAAAAGATCAAAAAGGCAGAGATCTTTGTTCGCAAATTAAAGAAGCGATATCATAGTAGCTAACCACCAAATCAGACGAATGTATATTTAAACAAAATTCACAAAAATTTTGCCGTTCTACAGACTTTATGCTATACTGATTCTCAGTAAGAATGATAAAAAAACAAAATAAAAATACTACTATGAGTAACGACAAACCACTAGTATCCTTTGATTACGGAATCAAGTATCTTTTAAGAGACAAAGGTGATTACGGTGTAGTAGAAGGCTTTATCTCGGCTCTTCTTAAAACCCGAGGCTATAAAGATATTAAAATAATATCTTTGCTTGAGAGCGAGAGTAATAAAGAAGATAGTAAAAATAAAAGAAGTCTAGCCGATTTAATTGTTGAAGACGAAGATCATAATAAATACATTGTTGAAATTGAACGAAACGTCAAAGACTCATTCATTCATAAATCACTATTCAATACTTCTAGGCTCATAGTAGACAATTTAGCTCAAAGAGAAGACTATACCCAAATCTTAAAGGTATTCCACATTTCCTTACTATATTTTCCGGTCGGTAACGGCAACGGAGCTATTTATCACGGCAAAACTATTATTCATGAAATAGAAACTAACGATAAACTCTCGGTACATATTAAGAATCAAGAAACCGGTGAAGTATTTGACGCTACCGATATCCTGCCGGAATATTTTTATATATCGGTACCGCTCTTCAATGATAGGCTTGAAAAAGAAATAGATGACTGGCTACACGTCATGAAATATGACGAAGTACCTACAAACTATCACTCTCCTTATATGGTACAAGTAGCGGAAAAGCTCAGTATTCTCAAAATGACTCCGGAAGAAAGAGCGCGCTATTCTTATTACCAAAAGAAACTCTATAACGATAGAGATGAATTGCAGGCAGCCGAGACTAGAGGGGAAGCTAGAGGGGAAGCCAAAGGTAAAGCCGAAGAAAATATTAGAGTTAAAACTGAAATTGCTAAAGCTATGTTACTAGATCGAAATTCGGCAGAAAAAATAGCTAAAATCACTGGTTTATCTATTGCAGAAATTGAAAAACTAAAATCTTAATATTAACAAATTTTAACCTCGATGTCCCAAACGCCCTTGTTCTTAACACTAGGCGATACTAACTGGTTTCATATTTTTCTTCATCCAATTAGACATCGTAGCTTGAGTCGCCTTATATCTATTGGCAATGAATTTTTGAGTTGCTCCGTTGGACAGTAACGCCTCTATTTCTGGTTTATATTGATCTAGCTTACTTTTTCCAGCTCCTTTTGGCCGTCCAAGTTTAACTCCTGATCTTTTAATTACGGCTAATGCTTCTTTCGTTCGTGATGAAATAAGCTCTCTTTCTATTTCTGCTGCCATAGAAAAAGCCATAGCTATTATAGAACTTTGTATTGAACCATCTAATTTCCAATTTCCTTTAAGAGCATAAATATTAATGCCTTTGTTTTTAGCTATAGAAAGTATTTCCATAATTTCTAGCATAGTTCTTCCAAGTCTAGATAATTCAGAAACTATTAAATTGTCATCTTGTTTCAGCATTTCTAAAATATCAGCGATTTTCCTTTTTCTCCATGAAACCTTTCCAGAGACTTGTTCTTCTATAAATTCAACTTTTCCAATATTGTTATCATTAGCAAATAATAAAATATCCGCCCTATTCTTCTTGGGATTTTGATCAAGAGTAGAAACTCTTATATAACCGATGGTTTTTGCCATAAATTCTTGCTCAAAATATAGAGATTAGAAGAATACATCATTATTATATAT
>NZ_JARJFB010000202.1:0-2496 GCF_034554655.1 Candidatus Megaera venefica | reverse complement strand
AAAAAATGAATGTGCGGTGATTTATTTTTGAAATTCTTGAAATTATATCAAAAATTTAGAGTTTTGACGGAGAGACTATTTAGTAGGTAAGCGATGCACAAGGTCACTATAATTTGCATCAGGGCTTATAAGTACAGGTATTCCTTCTGTGTAATCTCGAGAAGGATAATCAGTAACTATTTTTATTTTATTTTCTGCATACTCAGATTCAAGGTTCTCAGATTTTATGCACTTAAGAGAGTCGCCAAATGTAAAATGTTCGACTTCGTCATCAAATACTAAAACATAATTTGGTATAATGCATACTAAATCTACTTTTATGAGGTCATTGAGTTGCTCTATAAAAAATTCTACCAGCTCAATTATATCTTTGTATTGTTTCGTAACTATTTTTATAAGCAACGTCGTTACTTCATTTTTTGAAATCAGATTGTTTGTTGCAATCTTTTTATAATCAGAATTTTTCTCCATAACGTTCAGAAAGTCCTTTATATAGGTACTTTTGTCATTATTAGGGAAAATAAATGTTTTGCGGAAACCAAAAGGACAAATGAATCTTTGCCCGCTTTGATCTAAAAAGGTATCAAGAGATTTTACAGCTTTATCAATGATTTTTGTTAATTCCTTTTTTTCAGCTTCTGTCCATGTTATTTGCATTTGGTATTCTTTTGGCTTTTAGGCTTAATAATGATAACGACACTGCAACACGTATACGTTATCGTCTTTAATAGTGTATACTAAACGATGCTCGTTTGATATTCTTCGAGACCAAAATCCTGATAAATGGTGTTTCAATGGTTCGGGTTTGCCAATACCCACAAAGGGATTCTGTATTATACTCTTTAATAAACTATCAATTTTGTCTGATGTCTTTTTGTCGTTTTTTTTAAAGAATTCATAATCTTCCAAAGCGTTCTTATGGAAACAAATATCCATTAGATTTTTACTTTTTTGAAATTCAGATCATTGGTAAAATCTGCTACTGCTTCATTGAGCCTTGCTGCATTTTTGGGGCTTTGTAGTAAATACGCTGTTTCAGTTAAAGCATTATAATCTTCAAGAGACATAACAACTACTGAAGGTTGCTTCTGTCTTGTAATAATCACTGGATAATGATCTTGGCAAACATGTTCCATTAATCCCGATAATTGATTTCGTGCTTTTGTGTAGGAGATAGCTTCCATTGTAATATTTTCTTTTTACTTATGTACAAATAATAGCACATGTACGAATAAATGTCAAGTGGATAGAAAATTACATACTATAACCACCCATATCTTTTTCCATCTCAAGATGTTTCTGCTGTTGGATAACTTGGTTGTGGATCTGCTGTATCTCATGGTGTGGTATAAATTCATTTGTTCGAGTTTTGACAAGATGCTCCATGAACTTCAGCGGACATGACATAGTATGATTGTCTATCTTAACAGCTTCACCATTATCAAGTCTAGTAAGACTTTTGTGAATGCTCTTGATGAAGTTATCATGATAATCTTTAAGTAGCGATTTATGTGTTCCCATTGGATCAGTCGTATCCTTTAATATTTGGGTCATTTGCTCATGAGTTTTGTAGTTTTTACTTTGCACATATGATGATATTTTATGTAGCTGACCAATAACATTATCTTGCTCGTTCTTCATGGCATTTTGAATTGACAAAGAAAGTGCCTGGCCATGATGATCAGGATGTTTTAAAGTAGCATGTAGCTGGCTTAGGAATCCTTGCTCCTTTTTAAGGCTATCGATTACCTGATCTGGAGTTTTAGCTTCCTGCTTCTCTTTTGTGATTGCTGCTAGATTAGAATTAATATGATGAGCTTCGATATCCTGATCCAATTTCTTATGAGTCTCTTTTAGATCCGTTGTCTGCTGCAACTCTTTAATTATCATGCTTTCTGTTTTAGCGCCAGTTGACAATGCAGTTTTAGCGAGTGACTTAAGACCTTCATGCATGCTATCTTGTTTTAACTCGTTGGCTAGTTTAGCTCGTGCCGTTATGTTTAAATCACGTTCTGGGTATTTTAGATTACCGTGCAGCTGGGCTAGGAATCCCTGTTCCTTTTTAAGGCAATCGATGACTTGATCAGGAGTTTTAGCTTCCTGCTTCTCTTTTGTGATTGCTTCTAGATTGGAGTTGATATGGTGTGCTTCGATATCCCGATCCAGTTTCTTATGAGTCTCTTTTAGATCTGTTGTCTGCTGCAACTCTTTGACTAATGACTCTGTAGTTTTAGTGCCAGTTGATAGCACATTTGCTGCTACAAGTTTTAGCTTAGCTAAATCGCCATGTTGACGCTGCTCATGCGCTAACTCACACTTGAGTAGCAGCTCATTATAAATATCTAACTTCTTAATGTTACCATGTAAACCAGCTAGTGCATTTTGTTCTTTCTCTAATGCTTCAAATATGGAATCTACACATTTGGCATCTTGGCGCAGTTGACTCAAACGCTCTGGAATGGTTCTGAAATTATAATAATCTATTGTTCTTTCTGT
>NZ_JARJFB010000201.1:0-2531 GCF_034554655.1 Candidatus Megaera venefica | reverse complement strand
CTTCAGACACATCAAGATCTTGCTGCAAATATTCATAACCACAAAAATATTGCCAATAAATATTTTCCTTTAGCTCTTCCTCCGTAAACGAATCAGAACCGTTGTACATAGCTTGAAGCATTGATAGTGCTAGCATTACTCTATGATCTTTCTTATTTCTACCAAATTGCTTGATTTCAATGTTAGGCAATGCTCTGGCTTCAAGTTCAGACCAATTTACTAAATCCCTTAGTTTATATAACTTGTTTTTAGGATTTAGTTTTGTAGATAATTTCTCTTCAAATAACCTTTCTTGTTTTTGGAGAAAAGTAATATTTTCTATAGGCATAATTTTAAAATCCGTAAGCTTTATGCGGTAATTATACCATTTTCTTATGGATTTTGTAAGCTGTTTATGACATGAAACCCCTTGTTAATTCAGGCGGGGAGAGTTTTGACGGAGGGACTATCTATAGTCCAAGTTAATTAAATTGACTATAACTTAATTCGGCTAAAGTTGTCATCATCGCTTCTTATATCAAGTTCAGGTTCAATAATTATCCCAGAGCATTTTATATATTATACCATCTTTTTGAAGCACGGTATGTGGTCCGTCTTCGACAATATGGCCATCAGCAAAGACTAATATTCGGTCCATATGTAACAATGTTGAAAGTCTATGAGCAATAACAAGTACAGTTTTACCTAACATTAATTTTTGAAGTGATTTTTGGATTAGCTGTTCTGTATGGCTATCAAGCGAGTTGGTCGCTTCATCTAAAATGAGAATTGGTGCTTTTTTTAGAAAAGCCCTAGCAATACTAATTCTTTGTCTTTGGCCGCCCGAGAAATTGTTGCCTCTTTCACCGCAAATAGTTTCATATTGATCTGGTAATCCTATAATAAAGTCGTGTATGTGGGCCGCTTTGGCCGCTTCTATTAGCTCTTCATCTGATGCAGTTGGATTAGAGTATAAAATATTTTCTCGAATAGAACGATGAAATAGAATTGGTTCTTGAGGTATAACCGATATATTCTTATGTAAACTATCCAACGAAACTTGGTTAATATCCTGTCCGTCGATTAAGATATTGCCGCTTTCTATTTCATATAATCTAGAGATCATGTTGGTAAAAGTGGTTTTTCCAGATCCAGAAAAGCCAGCAAGGCCAACTCTTTCGTACGGAAGAATAGATATTGATTTATTGTCAAAACTATTATCATTATTACGAAAACGAAAGGTTACATTTTTAAATTCGATAGATGGGGATTCGACATATAACTTTTTTGCCCCTGGAATATCTTTGATAGAATATTCTTCGAGTAAGCTAATGCTTTGGTTAAAGGCGCCGATTTGTTCAAACAGATCGCCAAACTCTTGAGTTAAGTCCCAAATGTCCTCAATAACAGATATACAAAGCGTTATAATAAGGACGCATTGACCGATTGTTATTTCAAGATTGCTACGCAAAGATATTATATAGTAGATCATGAATCCGATCATTATAGTGCATGACAAGCCGAGTGCATATCTTAGTTTAAACATAAACCACTGTAAGCGTTGATCACTCCTTACAGTGTTGTGTATGTATTTTTTAAGGTATTTTCGCTCAAATTTATGAGAAGAAAACATTCTAATTACAGAGCTATTTGATATAGCATCAACAATCTTGCCAGATACAAGTGCCTTATCTTTGCTAAATACTCTAGAGTAGTTATTTATTGTTTTAGAAAAATATAAGCTAGTGCCTATAAATACAAACAACCAACAAAAGAAAATAAGTGCAACAGTTGAGTGGACAGAATATAAGGTTGCCAACGCGAATATTAAAACAGATAATTTTCTGACTATTGATTCATTAATATAAGCAAAGACCATTTCTATGGATCTAGAAGCTTCAGATATCCTATTAGTGATATCGCCAGCAAGATTTGATTGAAAGAATTCGTGACTGTGATACTGCACATAATCGTAAAATTCGTCAGTCACATGTGCCTTAATTTTTGGCATTGCTTTTAGATATAGATAGTCATAGACTCGCCATAAAATATTCAAGCTTTCCCACCATAAAGCGTAGATTATCACCCACTTAAAGAGTAAAGTTGGTAAATCAACATTTGACAGGGCTTTATCTGAGTAAGCTTCGATAGAGTCAGTTATATTCTGAAGAAATAGACTATCTATTGAAGGTATTAATCCAGTTAAAAGAGCCAAAGTAATTAAGGATACTACTTGTCTTTTTTGACTAGAAAAAAGGAAGTGCTTATATAGTTTAAAAGTATTTAGCTGGGTTTTTCTAGAATTAATAGAATCAATAAAATGTTCAAACTGGAAAATATATTAAACCTTTCTAAATTTTATTTGAATAATTATTGAACTCAATTAACTAAATACCATAAATAGTGAGTATCCCGAATAGTTAATTTAGTTATACTTTGTTGCCATCAACAATGTTTGAAAATGCTAACGATATAATGAATAATATCATTTAGATCACAATAAATAGATAGGGATTCCAATAACTTTATTAGTTAATGTTTTCGTTATCAAT
>NZ_JARJFB010000200.1:0-2552 GCF_034554655.1 Candidatus Megaera venefica | reverse complement strand
AAAAAATGAATGTGCGGTGATTTATTTTTGAAATTCTTGAAATTATATCAAAAATTTAGAGTTTTGACGGAGAGACTCAATAGAAAATTAAACTTGTCTTGAATAAATGTTATTTCTTCTTCAGAATAACCCTTTGAAAGCAAGTCATCTTTGGATAAGTTAATTTTCTCTAGAATAGACACATACCAAGACTTATAGAAATCAGTAACATCTACCTCTTCCACTATTTCCCAACCAATATATTTCATTAAAGGAGTTAGTTTTTTTAGGTTCAGCGCGTAAATTGCTATACCGCTATTGTCAGCAAGCTTCTCTTCTCCGCCTTCATCTTTTAAATTGTAGTCAATTATTGCAAGCAAAGAGCTTTTTTTACTTACGGCTTTTATTCTCTGAAGCAAAGAGAGTTTATCTTCTATAGCGTGAGCAACATCAAACATATAAATAACATCAAAAAAATCATCTTCAAATATACCTGTCAGTTTAGTAGCATCCGCTACTTTAAAATCTATATTTGGATATTTTTCTTTAGCATATTTTATTGCTTTCTCATCAATATCAATGCCTTGTACTTTGTCATATCCTTCCTTCTTCAAAAAATTAGCAGTACCTCCATATCCACTTCCCACTTCAAGAATATTTCCATGCAACGCTTCGGAATTGATAGATATTAGTTTCTTAAGAACAAGATTAGTTGCTTCAACACCTCCTAGGTGTGAAAAATCACCTTCTCTAATAGTACTTAATAAAAATCTAGACTTATTTTTAACCGCCGGCTCTTGAGGAGCACTGCTGCTTCCCTCTTGTTCACTAGCAAAAGTATAATTTATATGAATCAAGCACACATAAAGAAAAAGCAGCTTAATTATCTGTTTTGTCATCTTCAATAATAATCCCCTTAATTTTCATAAGCTTATCAAAATGTTTTCTTTTATCTTCTGATAGTTCAGAACGTCTTAGAGGCAACATTTGAGCAAAAGTACCTTGCACACACTCTGGAGTTAAACGATCTGTAATCAAAATCCCGTTCAAATGATCTATCTCATGCTGTACTACCCTGGCATAAAAATCTGTCACTATTTGTTCGATTACCACACCATCTTCATTCTGATATTTCAAGTTAATCGATTTATACCTCGGAACTTTTCCGTAAACACTCTTCACGGAGTAACATCCCTCAAAGTCGCTCACTATCTCATCTTCGTTTATGGGCGTATATTCTGGGTTGATTATAGTATGCATTGAATATGCCCTTACATCTTCTCGTAGTAGAGAAGCGCTTTCTGGAATATATACAACAGCAATACTCAAACCGATATTTACTTGTGGAGCAGCTAGACCAACCCCTTCTGCTTTAAAAAGTATCTTTTGCATAGAAGAAATAATTTGCTTATCTTCTGTCGATAATGGAAAACTTACCTTCTTTGCTTTATTCTTAAGTACTGAACTTGATTTATCTATCTCATCTTCGATTGTAATTATTTTTAATTCCATAGCAAAAATCATTGTCAGGGTTTTGAAAGAAGATTATTATACATTTTTTGTAAAAAAACATACAACTTATTATCAACTTATGATAATAGTATTACCGTAGTATCGAGATATTCGACACTTAATATGTTAAATCTAAGTATGAGATCCTTAATAATGAGAACTATAAATAAAATTTCTACAGTACTAGCACTTTCAACGGCTCTTTGTAGCACAGCCTATGCTGATAATGCATTTGTCGCTATCGGCCCTAGACTAAGCACACAAGGTATAGGTTTAGAAGCCAGAACACCAATCGCAGATGGCTTTTTTGGTAGAATTAATGGTAACTATTTCCAATATACTAAAAATTATAATGACGGCGAGATTGACCTTAAAGGTAAACTAACACTCCTATCAGTACCAATTATGCTTGACTGGCACCCGTTTGAAGGTTCTGGGTTTAGGCTTTCTGCCGGTGTTGCCTATAACGGCAACAAACTTAAAGCCACAGGTACAGCTGCAAAGGGAGCAACTCTTCAAGGTGTATTTTATACAGCTAGTGAAATTGGTTCTGTTACAGCTGAACTAAAAATAGGAAGTACCATTGCTGGTGTTGCTTCCATTGGTTACGATGGATCTTTCACCAACAATAGCCCATTGAGCTTCAATTGCGAAGCAGGTGTGATGTATGCTGGTAAGCCAAAATTGACAGTTACTTCAACTGGTCTTGCTACTGATATTGCGAAAGACCGAATTAAAGCTGATGCATCAAAAGGTTTGAAGAAAATAGAAAAATATCTAAAATTCTTCCCGATTGTTTCTGTTGGTATTAAATACGCTTTCTAAATTTAGAAAAAAATCTAATAAAGTTTTATAAGTCAATTAAAGGTACGTATGTGAAATTATGTACCTTTAATTTTAGTATCTATCTGTATAATTCTTATTTCTTCATATCTTAAAGTAACGCTTATACAAAGCAAAAACTTTGTATTAAAACTTTGTTGAATATTAAGTCCCTCCGTCAAAACTCTCCCCGCCTGAATTAACAAGGGGTTTCATGTCATAAACAGCTTACAAAATCC
>NZ_JARJFB010000199.1:0-2556 GCF_034554655.1 Candidatus Megaera venefica | reverse complement strand
ACGGTGACCAACGAGATATACATAAAAGGAGTCGTCGGCAAAACGTTTTAGAGTTTGGTTCTGAAAAAAAGTTAAAAAATCTGTGGTCAAACTTCTTTTTTAACTACCTGAATTATTCTAAATCATAAAAGTTCCCCTCCTGGGGTAAAATGTAACTATCCGCCTACTCTAGTGATTAATATTTCAAAGATCAAGGGTGGAATAATATTTTTCTTGATTTTTACGGTAAAATTGTTATAACGAATTATCAACTTAAAATTAAATAGCGATAATTATGATTAACAAAGAACTGCTGATACAAGCTATTCCACATAGCGAGCTTTACACAGAATCAGAAAGCAAAATATTACAAGAGTTTGTTAAGATAGCTATTGAAGAAAAGATTATAGTGAGTGCAAAATATTTAATTAAGCTCACAGGCTTATCCGTAACAACGGTATACACATCTTTAAGATCGTTACAAAAGGACGGTATTATTATAAAACTTAATAACGTAGTTAACTCTTATGAATTTAATAAAGAAAAAATAAACCAATTGATACAACTGTATCAGAATAAACAAGCGATGGAGAAATTTTAGTTATAATTGTAAATTAATATGTTTATTTATAGCAATTGCATATTTATGGATAGTTTTTAAGCTTGGAAAATGTTGTCCGCTTTCTAAGCGAGCTATTACTGATTGGGTGGTGTGCATTTTAGTAGCTACTTCTGCTTGAGTCATGTTGGCTTCTATGCGAGCTAGAATTAAAGATTGTGCTATTTCAAACTCTATCTTAGAGTTCTCATATTCTTTTGCCACTTCTGGATCTGAGAGTAGTTCGCTTTTTATGGTATCATATTTTATCATAATAAATTTACCTCTTTCATTCTTTGTTTTGCGACCTCAATAGCTTTTTTAGGAGTTCTTTGAGTTTTTTTAATAAAACTGTGCAGAATTACTATTTTTTTATTATGTACAAGGCAATAAATCGACCTTGCTATAGTGGTTTTTCCACTTACCCTGATTTCCCATAATTTGTCCTCAAGATGTTTTATATGAGGCATACCCATATTTATAGGGCCAAGCTTTATCATTAATTCAGAGATATGTAAAAACTTCGCCTTAACATCGGCACTCATATCAAAAATTTCTTGACTCGCCGCTTTGTTAACTACTAATAATTTCCATTCAGTCTTCATGAGATAATTTATAGCAAAAAAGAGATAATAGAGCAAGTTATTTTAGATCTATAATATGTTCCCTAGCTGCAGTGGCTTTCTTTCAACAATTTAAATAAAATTATTTTACGGAAAAATTACGGAAAAATTATTGACAACTACACAAACCTCCATTATACTAACCTCATAACAACAATTTATGAGGTTTATTATGAATTACCCACCATCATTCTTAAGCGCACTATTAGCTCAGACAAAATTACGTTTTTCTGGGAATAATAGTGGCGGATCAACAGCGCAATGTAGCGTTATTTCAACTAATCATTGCAACAACACTAAGACAAACAATTCAAATATTTCTGAAATACCTACTTTCCATAAAGTTAAGGAAGAAGAGCAATATACTGATTACGGCTTACCGTTATCTGAAGTAGTAGCAACATTTGCTCGTAGAGCAAAAAGTGTATATGAAAGCCTTTTAGTATCTAGTAGAGGACAGATAACCTTAGAAAAAGCCGATGAGTATGAAATACCTTACGATCCACATAGTATTAACTTCCTAGAATTATTCGATAAAGTCGAAGAGTTCGAGCTGACTATCGCTAAAGCTAACGAGTACGGAATAGATTGGAAGAATTTTGGTTATGACTTACTTGGAATAGAGCAAGAAATATCTGAGGCTATAGCAGAAGAAAATAGCTATAGAAAATATGCTTATTTAGAATTTATGGCAACAAGAGGAGTGTGAGTTTATTATCATGAAAGAACCAAGAGAAATGTTCTCAGCAGTGTTTGAGAAATACGATAATGCTTCCCAGATGAGTAAAAGAAAAACTCATTTTAGTGATGTGAGGAGCAGAGAGGGTGGCGTGGTAAAAAAGTACTTAGTCTTTGATGAGCAAATTTCCTCTACCATACCTAAAGAATTAAGCTTAGGTGAGTATGTAGCATTCTTGGCAGACCTTGAGTTCAAGAATGTTCAGTTTTTAAATGTATATGAATTAAGCGGAATTTAATAAGTAATTAATGGTAGAATATGAATTATTTAGAAGCGTTATTTAAAGATATTGACACAAATAGCAATAAAACCAACAAGATTCGCCGAAAAGCTTGGGCAGAGAAATTTTGGATAGAAGCTGGAGAACATGGTAAAATGCATCGTATTATGAAGTCACGGGATGATTGGGAAGTATATGAACCTGATGTTGAGATGGTAGAAGATGACTGGGAAGTATATTACGACTTCGAGAGCAGAAGTTTATTCACGGCGGTATTTGAGAGATATGAGCAAGGTATGGAATTACTTAAGCAAAAAACTCATTTCCGTGATGTTAGACTAAGAGAAGGCGGTCTTGTAGCAAAAAAATTAGTATTTAATGAAGAGACTTCTGGTAA
>NZ_JARJFB010000198.1:0-2576 GCF_034554655.1 Candidatus Megaera venefica | reverse complement strand
TATTATCAATAAGTTATTAATTTGTCGATAGGTCTACAAAGGTACAAGAAATCCCATTTTAGGGAAAGTTTCTTAGTTTTATCATGGAAAATAAACACTTTCCCTAATAAGTTCTTTTTCGGTAAAGTTTAGATTCTTGTCTCTTTGAAATCAAGGGCTGTAGTCGTTTTTTTCCATTGCTAATTTAATCTTTTATGGGAAAGTTTTTTGGTTGAATCGCAAGTCTAGTGCTCTACAAGCCTTATGGGATATAGAGTTTTCTCTTATGTTACATTTACGCAGGAATGTGGTTAATACCCTTGTATAGAACAATTAACCGATACCGGTGATAATATGAAAATAACTATAGAGCAAAAACTAGCTCAGTTCAGCAATCAACTTGCAGTGGATGCGGATGCAGTATCATCTCAAAAAAATATGAGGTTTCTAAAAAATCTAGCCTTTGTTATTTTGTTTTCAGGATTAGTATCGGCTTTCACAAGTTATCTGGTTGCCACTCAGTTTCCAAGATACGTTAGAGTAGACGCTCCGAACAATTTATCGATAATAGATAGTAAAGTTCAGGTCTGGGAGGCTAAATCACTAAATACGAAAGAAGTTCAATTTGACAAACAAAAAGAGAGAAAATAATTACGATCGCATCCAAGAAAGATATTTACAAAAAAATGTTTCTATAACGTCACAATCTTTAATATATTTTATATATAGAAGTTAATAAAAAACGTCTCTATTTTTGGATATCGACAAGTTATTGTATAATGAATCATTATCGGTATTAACATAAGTATTACCTACGCTTATTAGTTTATGACTTGTTAAGACTAGAATTAAATAGAAAATTATTAATCTAAAAAAGAATCAATTATTATGAGAAGTTATAAAAATATCAACGTTACTAAAGCCGTATCAATATTAGCGGTTTCCGCTTTGTTATCTACTACCGCTTATGCAGGTAACGACGATAGTATGTTTGCTCTCGGTGCAAAAGTAGGGACGGCGGGAGTCGGTATTGAAGGCAGAGCACATATAGCCGATAATTTGTACGGACGGTTCGGCGTAAACTATTTACACTATAATCATTCCTTAGACAAAGGCTCATTAAATTACAAAGGCAAGTTAACCCTTCTAACAGTACCGTTAATGCTAGATTATCACCCGTTTGATAATTCCGGTTTTAGAGTGTCGGCAGGTATTGCTTATAACGGTAATAAGGTAACGGCTACCGCTAAACCGAATAAAACGGTTACTTTATACGGTGCAGACTATGCGCCGGAAGATTTAGGTACGGTTAAATCAAAATTAACCCTCGGTAGTAAAATTGCTTCGATAGTCAGTATCGGTTATGATAACTCGTTTATATCAGAGAGCTCTTGGAGCTTCAATGCAGAAGCCGGTGTTATGTACTCGGGTAAAGCGAAGATTAAAGTATCGGCTACCGGTCTTGCCGCAAATGATCAAGAAGTGATCGGTGATCTTAACCGAGATGCTAATAAAAGCTTGAACAAAGTTAAAAAATATTTAAAATTCTTGCCTATAGTTTCTGTCGGTATAAAGTATAATTTTTAGTATTTACAAGAAAAATTACATTCGTATTTTAGACAATATAAATTATAGAAATAGGTCAATACTCTATGCAAGAAGTAGTAGATTCACAGGATTTGCTTAATACTATAAGCAAGCTTGAAAAGCTCGAAGAAGAAAAGAACGAGCTAGCCGATGTGACAAAAGATGCTTACAACGAGGCTAAATCAAAAGGCTACGACGTGAAAATCATTAAGCACATCCTAAAACTAAGAAAAAAAGATAAAGACGCTTTAGCCGAGGAAGATAGTTTGATCGAACTTTATCGCGGAGCTGTGGGTATATAATTAACCTAATTTTGTTCGGTAGGATTTTTAAAAAAATAAATTGAGTTTAAATCAAAATAAGCCCATTTTTAAAAGGAATTATTTTTTAATATAGAATCAAATTAGGGAGAAAAGATAGCTCTTTAAAACACATCTAAACCGGATAAAATTTTAAGGTAAGAATACAAAAGTTAATAAATAGTTATTATATTAATACATAGTTCATGTTTAACCAAAAGCATACTTGAACTAAATTTTAAAAATTGATTGACCTTGCTAAGAAGTCCCTCCGTCAAAACTCTCCCCGCCTGAATTAACAAGGGGTTTCATGTCATAAACAGCTTACAAAATCCATAAGAAAATGGTATAATTACCGCATAAAGCTTACGGATTTTAAAATTATGCCTATAGAAAATATTACTTTTCTCCAAAAACAAGAAAGGTTATTTGAAGAGAAATTATCTACAAAACTAAATCCTAAAAACAAGTTATATAAACTAAGGGATTTAGTAAATTGGTCTGAACTTGAAGCCAGAGCATTGCCTAACATTGAAATCAAGCAATTTGGTAGAAATAAGAAAGATCATAGAGTAATGCTAGCACTATCAATGCTTCAAGCTATGTACAACGGTTCTGATTCGTTTACGGAGGAAGAGCTAAAGGAAAATATTTATTGGCAATATTTTTGTGGTTATGAATATTTGCAGCAAGATCTTGATGTGTCTGAAG
>NZ_JARJFB010000197.1:0-2612 GCF_034554655.1 Candidatus Megaera venefica | reverse complement strand
AAACTAATGAAGGATCAAAAAATAACTCAAGATAAACTATCTCAAGTAATAGGCTGCTCAAGACATAAACTTAATAGTTATCTATGTTTTGCCAAAGTCAGCGATACTATTTGGAAAGCGGTCGGTAACACTTCTAAAGTATCGGCTAAAACCGCAGAAACGATACACGGGCTTGAGAAAAACGGTAAAGCTTACGTTGATGCTTTGATTGATCTTGCCGAAGAAATTCGTAAAGGAACGGGAACTCATAGGCTAACAAGGATGGTCAACGCTATTATTGTAGGTGAGGATTCAGAAATTATTGAAGACGGTGTCATTAAATTACCGTCGGGAGCTATTATCGGTACTTGGAAAAATAACAACCTAAAGTTAGCTAAACATCTAGATATTGACCAAGATAAGTTTATTAAACATTTAATCAAGTTTTTTTAGAGAAGTCGCATGAATAGTATCAAATGTTATAAAGACTGCAATAGCTTTATAGATCATCCACTTGCGCCTTTGTTTTATCAATTTGTTGAAACTTTAGAAAAACGAGGCTTTTATAAGGAAGCAGAAGACTTGCAAAAAATAGCAGAAAAATACTATTTACCTGAAAATCGTACTATAATTTTAAAAATAATTATAGAGATGCAGAGGGCTGCCGTATCTGATGAAGAAACCAAGCTTGAACAATTATTGCAACAATTATAAATTAACGTTATTATCAATAAAACTGAGGTGGTTCTTATGATAAATTCAAATTACGGAAAAACTTACAATAGTTTTGCGGAGCATCCACTTGCTCCTATATATTTTAAATACATAGATATTTTGATATCTAGGGATGTAAATCAAGACGTGCAGCATTTATTAGATATTGCAGACGCTCCTATAACCGAGGAAAATACAGAGGTATTTACTGATATCGTTGCCGCTCTTGTAAGAATTGCTAATGAAGATAATGTAAATGAATTTGAGGAGTTAGGGCATCAATTAGATAATGCGCACTGACCCCTGCTTTTATTAGTTCGGTTCATGGCGTAACATGCTGCAAACTTGGTTAAAAGAGGATAGGTTCTACAATGTACAACTACAGGCCAATCTATTCGGTGGTACTAGTGTAGTTTGTAGCTGGGGTAGTAGATACGGCAAACGTGGGGGCTATAAAATTATTTTTTGTGATAGTGAATTAGAGGTTAGTAGTGCTTTGCAAGTGATTGAAAAAAGAAGACGGGCAAGAGGATATAAATTGACCGAATAAGTGCTAGTTGTCATGGAAGCTATGGAAGGCGGGTGCAACCGCCCTCCATGGTTTTAGATGTATTGTTGTCTAGTTTAGATTTGTAAATGACTGATAATTTAGAGTATTTTTTTGATTTTAGAATATACGCCAGCAAGCTGGGTTCTTAAATCACCGCTGCTTTTGCAGGTAATACCCATGCGATCATACATGGGGATTATCTCAAGCTCACCTAATACGTGATGAGGATTATTTAAAAAATACTCATTTATCGGTTTGCTATATTCACCAATTACCTTTCGCTTTGTAGCTTGCCACTCATGGGTTTTATCTGTTTTTTGCAAGAATACTAAATCAACGGTAATTTTTGCGTCTGCAAATAAATTATCAGGCAAGCGATAAGCAAGTATTAGGTTTACTCCTGATGCGTTGATAATATCCCGCGCATGCTCTTTTGTATTGTCTAGGAAAAATTGCGGCAGTATCATGGCAATAATACCTTTATCTCTTAGCATTCTTGCGGATTTAGCTACAAACCAGTGATGGATGATTAGATGTGATAAATCAGGATTAAAAGTATCATTTACAGTATTACGACCGTATGGCGGATTGCCTATAATCAAGTTGTATCTATTATCATTACAACAGAAATTCTCAAAACCCGTATTGATAATGTTAATATTGCCGTGCAATTTGCTAAATAATTTGCAGCTGGAATTATCAAGCTCTATTGCATCTATACTTGCATTTTTTGCTACTATTTGTGGCATGTAGTTAAAAAATACCCCTGTTCCCGCGGAAGGCTCTAATATATTACAACTTTTACCGCTTCCGTCTGCTCTCAAACCCTTAAAACCCATACGCATTAAAGCCGCCCATATAAATTTTACCAGTAAATCGGGCGTATAGTATGCGCTGTTTACGCTCTTTTTTATGGAGCTAATCTCATCATCGGTTAGGTAACGTTTTAATTGCCTGTAAACGTAAGGAGTAAAGATTGCATCACGGAGTCCTCCCCAGCCAGTATAGGTGTTTAGGAGTTCTCTTTTTTGCTCTTCGTTGATACTAGGGTCATTATTTGACAATAGTTTTAATACTTTAAGATTTTTTTCTATTCTGTCATTTTGTATTTGTTTTTTTGACATTTCAATACTCATATTTTAATTTAATTTAATTTATTGTTTAAAGTGCAAATGTTTATTTGTTATAAGAAATTGCCTGTAATACTTTGTTGGTTAAATTCTCACCAAGAAGCCCTTGGAAATAATCAAAATCTGAAAATAGACAGCTATTTTCATCAATCGTTTTATGAATGAGTCCTTGGTACGCATCTAATTTTGGAGATAAATCCGCACCCCAACCAGATAATGCAAGCAAACTTAATCCATCA
>NZ_JARJFB010000196.1:0-2642 GCF_034554655.1 Candidatus Megaera venefica | reverse complement strand
GAATGAGAACCCTTTTTCTTGGCACTTTCTTGGAAAAAACAATTGATTATATAAATAAGTCTGAGAACGACCTCGCACTTGATTTTGGCTTTTTTCTTTTAGATTGGGATAAGGCCTTAATAAATTTAGTAAAAAATGAGATTACAATTGCCATGGAAAAATCAGTAGATAATAAAAAAAATTATACTCTGTGCTTGATATATAACAATATCGGCCTTGCTATATGCTGTAATTATAATCCCCCAGATAAAGAGTATATTTACCATTACTGCAACCAGGCCAAGTATATTTATAAACTTGATCAATGGTTCGGGTGTGTGTTCCATAACGGACTATTAGAACCAGTGTTAAAATTAGACTTTTCATTTTTGCAATCTAATGAAATGGATAAACAAATACAACAAGTTAAATTAGTCAACAATTCTTCTATTGATATCTCTGGCACCGTCATATATGGACGCCATGAATAAAGGGTTCCGTTGCAAATTTAGAAGGAGAATTATTAAAGCTTAAAAATAATATTTAAAGTTTCTGCATTGCCTAATTAGAGTGTACCCTATCTAGGCACCACCACCCTTCCCCTTTCTCCGTCCGTTTAGAGTCACTTTTACCATTAATTGACATATTCCGTTTGAGATTTTAGATCCTATATTGATAATTATCTCTCCTAGTAGTATAATTTAACTTATTTTTGATTTTTATCAGTTTTTATTAAAAAACATTTTTAGTTCATTTCATCTAATGATATACTATGTAATAATATTAATTACTATAAATTACTAATAACCCCCTATGAAAGCATTAAAAAGTTATATTGATAATAATGGTAGATTAGCTATTCCCGCTAAGATTAGAAAAAAACTACATCTTAATGTCGGTGATGAAGTTTCAATAAAATATTCCGATTCAGAGTTAGTTGTTTCTACTTTTCACTCCAATATAGAAAAAGCTAGGAATATTTTAGATAAATATAAAAATATAGATTTACAAAAAGAATTAAAACTAATGAGAACAGAAGATGCAGATAAATTCTAAATCAAAAAATAAGAGACATTTATTAGATACGTCTGCTCTCATTGCTTTATTAAAAAAAGAACCTGGCTATGAAACGATAGAGAATATTATTGCCAATAGTGCTATTTCATCAGTAAATTTGTATGAGCTTGTATCCGTTTTAGCAAGATCAGGGATATCAGACCTCGATATTGACGAAATGATTAAAGATATTGTGCCAGAAATCATACCTTTTTGTGAAGATACAAGCATCAAGGCTGGGAAACTACTTACTATAACTAAAACTTATGGATTGTCCTTGGGAGATAGAGCATGTATAGCAACAGGGGATTACTATAAAATGGAAATCCATACTACCGATAAAGTTTGGTTAAAACTACAACCACAAATAACGGCAAAAATTACAGTTATAAGATAGAACTAATGACCGGCAAAAATATAGGCTATATCAGAGTTAGTACCATCGAACAAAATCTTGAGAGGCAACTTGAGGGCATAAAAGTGGACAGGAGTTTTATAGATAAAGTATCTGGCAAATCAGTTGATCGCCCTGCTCTGCAAGAAATGCTCGCATATGTACGTGATGGAGATACTGTCATTGTTCACAGTATGGATAGGCTTGCTAGGAATGTTGATGATTTAAGGCAAATTGTCAAAGGCTTAACCGCTAAGCAAGTTAAGATTAAATTTATCAAGGAATGCTTAGAATTTACCGGTGAAGATTCTCCTATGTCCAATCTACTTCTCTCGGTCATGGGCGCATTCGCGGAGTTCGAACGCACTTTAATCAAGGAACGTCAAATGGAAGGTATAGAGCTTGCCAAAAAGCGTGGTGCCTACAAAGGCAGAAAAGCTTCTCTATCCGACGATCAAATTGTACAACTTAAGGAACAAGTCGCTCTTGGCAACAATAAGTCCGAGCTTGCTAAAGAATTCGGCATCAGCCGAGAAACTCTCTATAAGTATTTAAGGGTTGATATATAGGAGAACGTGCTATTTCTCTTCTACAACTAATATTAGCTATGTTAATTATCTATATTAGCTTAATTCGGGTATTGGTCAATTTGATAGCATGAACCTTAGCTCCAATAATAATATTTTAAAGATTAAGAAAATCATAAGATAAAATATGTAGGTATTATATAACGCTAGACAAATTCATATCATTACACAGACTAAATCGTCCCTCCGTCAAAACTCTCCCCGCCTGAATTAACAAGGGGTTTCATGTCATAAACAGCTTACAAAATCCATAAGAAAATGGTATAATTACCGCATAAAGCTTACGGATTTTAAAATTATGCCTATAGAAAATATTACTTTTCTCCAAAAACAAGAAAGGTTATTTGAAGAGAAATTATCTACAAAACTAAATCCTAAAAACAAGTTATATAAACTAAGGGATTTAGTAAATTGGTCTGAACTTGAAGCCAGAGCATTGCCTAACATTGAAATCAAGCAATTTGGTAGAAATAAGAAAGATCATAGAGTAATGCTAGCACTATCAATGCTTCAAGCTATGTACAACGGTTCTGATTCGTTTACGGAGGAAGAGCTAAAGGAAAATATTTATTGGCAATATTTTTGTGGTTATGAATATTTGCAGCAAGATCTTGATGTGTCTGAAG
>NZ_JARJFB010000195.1:0-2656 GCF_034554655.1 Candidatus Megaera venefica | reverse complement strand
AAAAAATGAATGTGCGGTGATTTATTTTTGAAATTCTTGAAATTATATCAAAAATTTAGAGTTTTGACGGAGAGACTACCTAGGGCCTTAGGATATTCTGTAATTGACAATGGTTTTAATTGTGTTGTGAATTGTAATCTTAATAGCACGATGTTTAATGTAACTTGTAAAACAAACTTTGATGATAATGTTGAAGAGAGGATTCAAGAAGTCATAGATCAATACAACAAAAACCCTTTTGCTTGGTGGATTGGACCCGGTGATACTCCATCGGATTTAGGGTTAAGGCTAGAGAAACATGGTTTTATTAAAGTGCCAAGAGAGTATGTAATGTTTTGCAAACTAATTGATTTTAAGCCTTTTGAACTTGATAAAAATATTACAATAAAACAAGTAACTACTCGTAAGCAAATAGATGATTTTTTGTTGACACTTAGTGTATATGATCAGAATGTCAGCGAATTTTTTAACGATAAGATAATTTCATCTGAAGTTATGGAAAGGAACCCATTTTTTGTTTCTTATATTGAAGGCAACCCGGTTAGTAACGGATCTTTGCATTTTAATGATGATATCGTTGGTATATATGATATTCTCACCTGCGAAAATTCACGTAGTAATGGTATAGGAACTAACATGATGAAATATCTAATTAATTTTGTGTGCCAGAAAGGTTATAACAAGATTTGTCTTTCTACTTCAAGTGATTTAGGGTTTCGAATATATACGAGACTTGGTTTAAGAGTAGTTGGATTATACGATTACTATGAGTGGCATGGGAATCAAGGAGATATAAAATGAAATTTGGACTGCAAATTACAGCCACTCACAAAAAGGCAAGAACAGGGGTGATTAACACCGCTCATGGTGAAATCCGTACGCCTGCCTTTATGCCAGTTGGGACAAGAGGAACAGTAAAGGGAATGTTTCCTGAGTCAGTTCGTCAAACTGGAAGTGACATAGTGCTAGGTAACACTTATCACCTGATGCTAAAGCCTGGTGCTGATCGAGTTGAGAAACTTGGTGGGCTTAGAAAATTCATGAATTGGTCTGGTCCAGTGCTCACTGATTCCGGTGGTTTTCAGGTAATGTCATTATCGGATTTGCGTAAAATTTCTGAAAAGGGAGTGCAGTTTAGTTCGCATATTGACGGCAGCAAGCACATGCTTACACCGGAGTATTCAACTGAAATTCAGCATAAATTAGATAGTACAATTACCATGGCTTTTGACGAATGCACACCGTTTCCTGCAACATTCGAAGAAGCTAAATTGTCCCAAGAGCGTACATCTCGTTGGGCAAAGAGGTCTCGTGATGCATTTGTACCGCGTGATGGATATGCTCAGTTTGGTATAATTCAAGGTGGTGTATATGAAGAATTGCGTGCTAGTTCAGCAAAAGATTTAATTAGCTTAGATTTTGAAGGCTATGCCATTGGTGGTTTAGCAGTTGGAGAAGGGCAGAAAGAAATGTTTTCTGTCCTTGACTATGCCCCAGCGTTATTACCAGAGGATAAACCAAGATATCTTATGGGTGTTGGTAAGCCTGATGATATTATTGGTGCGGTGATGCGTGGGGTAGATATGTTTGATTGTGTTATTCCAACTAGGTCAGGTAGGAATGGTCAAGCATTTACTAAATTAGGAGCTATTAATATAAGAAACAGTAAATATGCTGATGATCCAACGCCCCTTGAAGCAGATTGTTCTTGCCCTGCATGTTTGAATTATCCAAAAGCTTATCTGCATCATACAGTCAAGGTTGGTGAAATGATCGGAGCAATGTTAATGACTTGGCATAATATTCAATATTTTCAAGACCTAATGCAAAGAATTAGAGACTACATTTCTATGGGCAAGGATTTTGATTTTCAGTGTTGATAATGATACGGGTCACATAGATTAATTCTCTTATTATGCCTTACTGAACAAAGTGAGGCTAATGTCTCTAAAAATTGCCTTTAACTTTTACAATTTACGTAGATAGACCGAATATAAAAGGGTATTATACTAATTTTTACCCCTTTATACCAAATTTCTCCATTTTTTAAGCAAATGCGACAGAGTCGCTTTCTCCAATTGTTGGTACAGTCCACTCATCATAATCAATAAACACAGGTACTTCATATGAGATATAATCATTTTCTACTAGTTCCTTACAAATTTTCTTTACAACATTTCGTTCTTTGAAATCTTCAATTCCGATATTAAGTCCCTCCGTCAAAACTCTCCCCGCCTGAATTAACAAGGGGTTTCATGTCATAAACAGCTTACAAAATCCATAAGAAAATGGTATAATTACCGCATAAAGCTTACGGATTTTAAAATTATGCCTATAGAAAATATTACTTTTCTCCAAAAACAAGAAAGGTTATTTGAAGAGAAATTATCTACAAAACTAAATCCTAAAAACAAGTTATATAAACTAAGGGATTTAGTAAATTGGTCTGAACTTGAAGCCAGAGCATTGCCTAACATTGAAATCAAGCAATTTGGTAGAAATAAGAAAGATCATAGAGTAATGCTAGCACTATCAATGCTTCAAGCTATGTACAACGGTTCTGATTCGTTTACGGAGGAAGAGCTAAAGGAAAATATTTATTGGCAATATTTTTGTGGTTATGAATATTTGCAGCAAGATCTTGATGTGTCTGAAG
>NZ_JARJFB010000194.1:0-2681 GCF_034554655.1 Candidatus Megaera venefica | reverse complement strand
GGATAAAAAAAGGTAATATGAAGTTAAGCTTAAAGGAAGAAGAAGTTTTAGCTAGTAATAGGATGTAACGAGCGAAGTAATATGTCATAAATATTTTTTTATTTTAACAATAATGATTCATAGTGCCATAAAGAGCTGATTATTACTATGGATTTAAGTTATATTCTCTGCCAGTCTATCACTAGCTTTAAAGCTAACAATATTACGTTTAGCAGCTTTGGCAAGAGCAATATTATTGTGATGATTTAATCCATTTGGGAATAGGGGTACAGACTTAAATTCACCTATTTCATCGATAGTTACAGATTGCCCCGAGGAGATAAGTTCCTGCAACGTTTGGGCAAACATATCAACCATGCTTTCAGCAACAGTTTCGTCAATACCGAATCTATTTGCAGCGAATTTCACAAACTCATAATTATTCATATCAATACTCCTGTTTTTTTGTTTTACTTGTTTTCGATATTAAAGAAATTAATCAGCATTTTATTGAATTTATTTTTGTCTAACTTTAAATCTTTAGCAAAATATAGTTTAGCATCTTTCCATTTAGCTAGTACTTGACCAGATGTGTTAGTGATAATTTCTTCTTCCTGACTACTAAACTCTCCATTTAAGATTTCATCAACGAGTTTTTCTATACGTACACTACCGGCACCTTTTCTGATTTCTTCGGCAATCTCGATAAGAGCTTCTTTGTGGGCAGCTGATTTTTTTGAAAGAGCTAAGATGGTTTCTGCAGATCTAGCTGAAACTTTACTCATGTTAGCAACTGCATTCCAGATAGCCTTATCTATCTTCTCAAAGGCTAATAAGTTTTGGATCTTTTTTCTTGAGCACCCAGCAATTTCGGCTAATTGCTCTTGAGTTAGCTTGCCGTCTTGCTTTAGTTTAGCAAATGACATGCCTTTTGAGTATTCAGAAAGTCCAATCTGCTCGTTTTCCTTAATCTGGACAGTTGCGGCCTCTGCGTCTGTTACATTAGTTAATATTGCTTTGAGTGGTAAGTCGGCGGCAAGGCAAGCTTGCAGGCGTCTACTGCCAGCAATTACCTCATATTTGAACTTGCCATTGTCTTTTAAGGTTCGGACAAAAACAGGCGTTATTTGTCCGTTCCGCTTAATATCTTCAGCTAGAATATTCGTATCACCAAATTCAAAAGAATTGCGATCAGCATATTGCCACCTTTTGCAAACTCTTGGATCAACTTCTATTATTTCCATAAACATAATTCATTTAATATATAGTTATTATATCAGAAATACAGGACAAAATCAATAAGAAAAGATAATATAAAACTATTTAAATAGTTATTTGTCAGTAACTGAGAAATAGTTGCAGTAAAGCAATGTATGGTTTTTCTGACCATCTTAAAAAGAGAAAGGTATATAACATTTCTTCGGCTTGGAATGCATTCTTAGAATCACAAAGTACATTTGGCAAAAATTTGCAAACATTTCAAAGAGGCTCTTAAAAAGCTCCATATGGAGCTTTTTAGCCACCTGCATTTTTGTGAAAGATAGTTTTGTTGCTAATAGTTAATCTATCCCACTTTACATTATTCCCACAAAATGTTATCATAAGCGTATCCAAAGTGTAATTACAAGAGCAGGGCGCAAGGGGCATTAGTATGATGGCAAAAAAAATTTTAAGACCAGATGCAAAAGGACGTATTTGTTTAGGCAGCCTTACTAAAGGTGTTAGTGGCTACAAAGCAATAATGAATGAATCAACTAAGGAAATAACTTTAAAACCTTATGCCGAAGTTCAGTTACGTGAAAAATGGTTGTTTGAAAATGAACAAGCTTTATCTTCGATTAAAAAAGGACTTGAGCAATCTTCTAGAAAAGAAACTATTTACAAAGGAAGCTTCGCAAAATATGCGGATGAAGACAAATAGATGGGTTTTCGAATATTATTCACTAACGAAGCGGCGTTAAATTTAGAAAAATTAGAGAGTGACCCGAGTAAAAAGAAACGGTTAAATGCTGTAAGGAAATCTTTGGGGTATTTAGAAAATAATCCTAAACATCCTAGCCTAAATACGCATGAATATAATTCTCTAACCCAGCAATTTGGAATCAAAATATTCGAAGCTTACGCTGAAAATAAAACTCCCGAGGCTTATAAAATCTTTTGGCACTATGGTCCTGACAAATCTGAAATAACAATTATTGCTATCACGCCGCATCCATGATATAACGCGGGCACTTATAAGTACAAATTCTAGCTATTAGTTGTCTAAAGATTAGTTATAAGAAAAAATAGAGCAACTATAGTTGTATAATAAGTAATATTGATAGTCATACGAAACAGCATCATATTATCTTCACTTATCTTAAATTTAAGAGCCAAAAAAGAAGCTGGGCTAATAAAATATAAGCCTATTAACCCGCATATCTTATAAAAACGCTCCATATATCTCATCTTGGCATTTTGAATGTATGTGAAAGCAATAGCATATTTCCTCGTTGCCTACTATGTATATTTATTTATATCTGAATTAAAAAAACTTCTTTTTTCAGGTGTCCTTTTAACTAAGTTCTTCACAGAACCGACGCAGCGTAGCGGGGGAGAATTCCCCTTACTACCATCCCTTTTTCCATTGGCTAAAATAATCCTATAGACGAGTTAGTAGTAGTTGAAAATTTATACATGATTTGATAATATGTCTGATATTC
>NZ_JARJFB010000193.1:0-2684 GCF_034554655.1 Candidatus Megaera venefica | reverse complement strand
TTTTGAACAATATTAGTATTGTAATTACTTTGTGCTAACGTGTCAATAGAACTAGATTTCTTTTTTATGGCCAACAAGCCCAAAAACCCTTTCCCTGCTGGTAAACATGTTGTCCAACGAATGCAAGTGTTCCAACTAGAAAACGGCTAAGAAGCTTAATTAATTTTTGAAGAAGCTGGTTTTAGATACTGATCTATTCTGTTCCTAATTTCTGCCTTTAGTTTTAACTGCGAACTTAATTCATTGCAGGTTTCTTGCCGATCAATATTGTTTTCTTCTTTGTGATCTTGTTGAATAATAGGAGCTTGCATATTCGTGTAATTGAAATTTTAGTAGCGGCATAAATTAACATAAAATATATAGGATCGTATAGTAAATAATTACTCTCTATCTAAGTATTAAATTCATTGGTTATGTACTTTATTAATTATACATTTCAATAACTATTGACTTGTATAATTAACTACTATACATTGCTATCAAGCAACTGATTATGGCTATGTATGAAGGAAATAAGATTAGTTAGTATATGGAATCCTAAAGGTGGACAGGGCAAGAGTATGCTAGCAATTAATTTAGCAGCAGCTTCTGTAGAGCTGGGACTTAAGCCGCTACTTATTTGTCAAGATCAGCAAGGTACTTCTATGCTGTACTTCAAAGCTGGGAATCTACCTTTTGAGGTTATGGACACTATACCTATTACCCGCCCAAATGCCGATATAATCTTCTTTGACCACCAAGCTAGCGAATGGTCAGTACCGAATAATCATACGCTTGTAATGCCCTTAAAACCAGCTCGTGACCAATATGCAACTTACATAGATGCTTATAAGCGTGCCGAAGCATTAGGGAAGCAAATAATTACCATAGTAACGGATGGACAAGAGCATAGAGCCAGTGAAAAAGAAACTACTGAATACTTAAGAGGCAAAGGTGCTTTTGTTATTCCTTCAAGTGGAGTCTTTAGCCGTGCAGCAAGTCAGTATTTGACGGTTTTCGATGCTAAAATGAATAAGGCCTACAAGGTAAGAGAACGAAGAGTCGAAATAAGCAAGATTTTAGGAGCAATATTAATTGAGAGTAATAAGGAGAATAAGGAATGACTAGTAGCTGGATAGAAGAAGAAAATGCTAGAGCAAAAGACCTAGCAAAAACTGGTGGAACTAGTAACAATAATGCTCCACGTTTGATAGTGTCTAAGAAGAAGGTTACACCTGCACGTGTTGTTAAAAACCTGTATATCCAAGAATCTCATATTAGAGCATTTGATAAATTAGTATTTAGTCAGAAAATGTTAAAAGGCAAAAATGCACCTGAATTAGCTGAGGAAGCTATTGAGTTGCTGTTGAAGCAATATGATAGTAGTTTATGAAACTTTTTTCTCTATTTTTTTAACCCGTTTTGATAACTTAGCTAATTTATTATTTACTGCTTGTTTATCTATATCGAATACTTTTTTCTTTTCTTTAGATTTACTATGATACTCAATGTTTTTTATATGTTGTTGCTCATAATTTGCTAGCTCAAATTCCAAAAAAATCTTCGTAAAAATCTTGAAATTCATAGTACGAAGTTGAGACTCTGTCAAAGGTTCTCGCTTTTTATTGTAGAAAGAAATATTATTTGTCTATCTTTCTTCTTTCACTAACTTTTCTAAACTTTCTTCACATGTAATTTGAATTTGTTTTTTGAAATTTTAAAGATCCGTATCATTTTCTTTAGGTAAGGTTGGCATCGCTTCTAATAAACTTTTCACAGAAATAAAATTGTGATTTTTTGCATTAGCATTCATTTTGGCATGATTAAATAATCTACGAGCTAAATAATAGGAATGATTGTATTTCAAACCGAGCTTTAATAATTTGATACTAACAGGAACTCCAGCATTCCATTTTTTTATTATATCAAAATAATCTGTATGAAATTCATAATGACATAATTTTTTTCCTTTACTCTTCGCAAGCGACAATTCTGTAAAAAGCTTAACATCTCGATTAAAAATATTATTCCAAGATTTTTGTATTTTTTCTGATTTTATATAAACAACAGTATATTGCAGAATATTGAAGGCTTTGTTTAATGCGGTAATAGCCTCCCTTTCGCTTGTAAATCTACTCCTTGACATAAAGTATTCCATTGAAAAAGAGCCGTCAGGATATTGACAGCCATTTTCTCTAAAGTGAGCAAGAATTATATCAAGCGTTCTTTTCGTATTGTCATCAAAGGGTAACATAATAAATTGCGTGGAAATATTTGTTCCTTTAGCTTCGTCTATAACAGATACAATCTTTGTAAATTCATCCCTTTTTAAATTATCAAGTCTTGATTCCATTATGAGATTGTGAAATGAATTAGCTAACAATTCAGGCTTTTTATCTTCATATTCAGCAACTTCATTTTTGTTGACATCTGCAACAGGAATGGTAAATAAAATGTCTTTTTTACTCATTTGTCTTAGATGGAAATAAGATTTTTATAATTTCAGCAAAATTAGAGTTTAAAATACTCTTTTTTAGAGCTTTTTTTGCTTTGTTTAAGGCTTTTTCTGAAGGCTCAAGATCTTTGATATTAATTATTGGAAAAATGTCATCTAAAATCTTAAGCTTTTTAGATGTTTCACTTTTAGAGTCAGCATGCAATAAATTCCTTAATAAAACTATTGTATCATTTAACGCGTTAATACC
>NZ_JARJFB010000192.1:0-2726 GCF_034554655.1 Candidatus Megaera venefica | reverse complement strand
ATGACGGCGTATGCAAGCGGAGTAGAAAATAACATCATTGCTATTTGAGTGTTACTACCGATTATATAGGCTACCAACCCTGATATACCAAGAGCCATTGACATGTTTTTATAAATAGAGAGCATGTAAATTCTCAAGCCTTCGTCAAGGTAGCCAGAGGATTCTTTTGTAAAGCTGTAATTGTTGTATTTCATAATATTTGCAATAAAAATGTTAGTAATTAAATAAGTTTTTCAATTTCATCAACGGATAGCCCTGTCACTTTAGCAATATCATCAACTGAGTTGCCAGTATTTAGCATCATTTGTATTAACTCGGCTTTACCTTCGGTCTTACCAAGTTTAATCCCCTCTTGTTTACCGATCTTTACACCGTCTAAGATACCAATCTCTATACCTTCTTCTTTCCACGCTTGTGCTAAACTAGTCATAAGCTCTACTCCTTTTTCTTGATTTAAAGTGTTGATTAACATTTTCTCTAATTCGATTTTATCATCTTTATCAATAGACGGCAAAGTATAGTGTAAAATTAATTTTATATAATCATAACCGATACTAATTTTGGTTAGCTCAGGTAAAATATCGGCAATTTCTTGCCACCTTTTGAGTAATTGCTTTTCATGTCTATGTTTTAAGAAAAATTCTAGAATTCCCGCCCATATTCTGGTTTTAAACTCCTTATCGGGAATGTCATGAACATTGACAATCTTATGATCCTCAGCCCAAAACTTCTTGGCAAGCATCGGATTATTAAACAATTCCCATAAATTGCGAGGCACATTATAATTTTTAGTGCCGTTATAAATGATCAGTGGATATATTAATGGCAAGTTCTTACTTTTTGGATTTTCAAGTCTATAGCGGTCGCAAATATTAACCATATATTTAAATAAACGAAAAGCCATAAAATGCTCAGGGGTACTTTGATGCTCGAGAAGCAAATAAATGAAGCCGTCATTATCATTAAATTTAGCTGAAAATAAAACATCGGCAATGCTGGCGCTAAGATCAGGTTCTATAAAACTTTCCTTCTCTAGCTTAAGGGTGCTTGTATCTATAATCTCTAGAACTTCTTGAGGCAAATGTGCCTGTAGTAACTCATAAGCTACAATTGGATTCTCTAAACTTTTGCGAAATAATTGATCGTGTTTTGGTTTTTCTGCTGTCATGACTTTATATTGTTAATGTTAATTATAACCTTATCGCTTACTTCCATAAGTACTTCATGGCAAGAATTGCGGAAACTAAAATCAGCGTCAATATTTCAGCTAGAATTAGTGGTTCTGACTTTATAATAATTCCATAAATTAGCCATAATATTACGCTAACAGCGTATATGACGTACATTCCAGTTGATATATCCTTTACTGAACGAAATCTCCAAATTTTAATTAGTTGCGGCAAAAAAGAAAAAGCACTTAGTCCAGCCGCTAGAAACCCCAAAAGTTCTTGATAAGCTATTACGTATTCTAGAAAGCCCATCACTGTTTAATTATCCTTTATATTAACTTAATATCGATCGCTGATATCTTACCTTTATTAGACTCAATATTATAACTAATCTTCTGCCCATCTTTTAAATCGCTAAGACCTATAGCTTCCACTGCCGAGATATGCAAAAACACATCGTTTGATTTGTCACTAGGCTTAAACAACTTAACGGGATGATATATTACGGGGACGTTGTAATGTCCATAACTGATAATTTATCATCATCATTCCAAATACTAGCAGATACTACGGAGAACTTGCAAAAGTTAGAATTTAATGAATTTTGTGACAAAATTTTTTCTAACAAGAAAGCAATATTTCAGAATATTAGAAAGGCTTTAGATTTTATGACAAAAGCACGTGTTGAAAATGATTATAGCATGAAATTTGTTTTTTTTATGTGTTCTATAGAAGCTTTACTTCCAGATACGAAAAATGAGAAGGAGAAAAAAATAAAATTGATAGCTTCGCATGTAATCACACTTACAAATCATAGAGAGATCAATAAAGAAGAGATCGATAAAGTAATCACAAAGTTTTACGATATTAGAAGCATGGTTATACATTCTGCTAGAAGTAATTTTCCTACTACAGAACATAAATTACTACAAAATATAACTGAGGCTATTTGCTACTTTTATATTCAAAAAAGTTGTAGTTACAAAAATGTTAAATCTATATATGATGCAATTGAGCAACAGGAAAAAAAAGCTTCGGGGCAAGCCAAGCCTCTACTCGGCTGTTAAGCCGAGTAGAGGCCAAGGGTGTAAACCAGTGGAGGTTCACAATGATTCTACTCGCAGCAGAGCTACGAGGTATCTAGCAGAATTTCTAATATTAGAAATCAAGTCTAGATTATATTTATGCGGAACAAGCTTTGGAGAATTAGACCCAAGAGAGATTAATAACAAAATATGTCATCTTGCACTTTAAAAAAAGATAATAACCTTCTAATTCTGCTCGTTGATTTAGAGAAAAAAGACGAACAGCCAAGGATGCTAAATGGTTACAATTATTTTAGATTGTTTTTTGAAGAAATCGGTAATAGCAAAGGTTATCATTTAAACCGTACATTTTATCTTACACATAGACTTACAGAGAAAATATTATACAAAGACAATTATAATAAATTATATAGTTATTATAGTAAAAAAAGTACTAATAGACGCTAGCGATAGTCTACGGATGAGCGGAGCTATGGTCAGAATCGCAAGACCCGAGCAGGTCGGTGATTTT
>NZ_JARJFB010000191.1:0-2770 GCF_034554655.1 Candidatus Megaera venefica | reverse complement strand
TATTGCCTTGACCGCATCTTTTGCCAAAAGAATGCAGGAATTGAAGAAAGCCGCCAGAATTGATGAAAAGGGGCAATCTATTCATAAACTCGGAGCACCGTTACTCCAAGAGTTTGTTGATAATTCTACAAATAGCAAAACAGATAATTATTGGCAAACTCACATTAATAAAATTAATTCAACTAACAACTATGATCCTAAAATCCCTCATAACCTCCAAGCAGAACTAAGACCTTACCAAATAGAAGGATTTAAGTGGCTAGCCAGATTATCTAACTTAGGATTCGGCGCTTGCCTTGCTGATGATATGGGGCTAGGTAAAACCGTACAAACGATTGCCTTGTTATTAGAGCAAGCAGTTCAAGGGGCTTGTTTGGTAGTAGCCCCCGCTTCCGTTTGTTATGTTTGGCAGGAAGAATGCCAAAAATTCGCTCCGAGCTTGAAGTGTATAATACTAGGCAGTAATAACCGAGAGGAACAAATAGCCGCTTTAACTAAAATGGACGTGTTGATTTGTAGTTACGGTCTACTTTATCAAGTAGGAGAGCTATTGACTAGCAGGCAATTTCAAGTAATAGTATTGGATGAGGCGCAAGCTATTAAAAACAATACTAAAAGATTTAAAATTATCACCGAACTTCAAGCGGTCAATCGTATAGCACTAAGCGGCACTCCTATAGAAAACCGTACCGAGGAATTATGGAACTTATTCGAATTCTTAAATCCTGGGTTTTTAGGTAGTAGACAATTATTTCAAGAAAAATATACTAAACCGATAGAACGCGGCACTGATGTTATTGCGAGAAATACCTTAAAAAGATTAATTCAACCTTTTATCTTACGAAGAATGAAAAGTAAAGTCTTGGATGAATTACCATCCAAAACAGAACAAACTATCTTTATTGAACCAAGTGATGAAGAAAAGAATTTCTACGAAGCTCTACGTAGAGAATCTTTGGAAAGAATAAGTAGCATCAGCGATGCCGACAGTGCTAAAAAGAGATTCAGTATCTTAGCTGAAATTACTAAGTTACGAAGAGCGTGCTGCGACTGTAGTTTAATTAATAATGACATCGAAATACCCAATAGTAAGCTAGAAGCTTTTGATGAGATAGTGCAAGAACTAAAAGAAAATAATCATCGTGCTTTGGTATTTAATATGTCGATTATTTAACTATAGTTAGAAAAAGGCTTGAACAGCAAGGAATAAGTTATCAATATTTAGACGGAAGCACTCCCCAAAAACAAAGAAAAGCTAGTGTCGAAGCATTTCAGGGTGGTGAAGGAGATTTATTCTTACTTAGTTTAAAGGCTGGCGGAGTCGGTTTAAACCTTACCGCAGCGGATTATGTTATTCACCTTGACCCGTGGTGGAATCCTGCGGTTGAAGATCAAGCTTCTGACAGAGCTCATCGCCTCGGTCAAACAAGACCGGTTACCGTGTATCGTCTGGTTATGAAACATTCTATTGAAGAAAAAATATTAAAAATGCATCGTGATAAAAGAGAGCTAGCCATCGGTTTGCTTGATGATAGCGAAAAAAGCGCATCTCTAACAGAAGTTGATTTATTGGAACTGATCAGTCAAGCTTCAATTTGAAGTAATACTTATAATTATTAATAAAAATGGAAAATCAGAAAAAACTAATCCCATCTCTTGTAACATTCGATACAGTCGAGTCTGCTAATGTTCCAAAAAAGCGTTGTGCTTGGGTGGCTTTAGATAAACCTGATTATATAGATTATCACGACCACGAATGGGGGGTGCCAGTACATGATGACAATAAACATTTTGAAATGTTAATTCTCGAAGGTGCACAAGCGGGCTTAAGGTGGTATACCATACTTAAGCGTCGTGAAGGTTATCGCAAATTATTTAAGCAATTTGACACCGATAAAGTAGCTCTTATGCATGACGAAGAGCTGGAATCTATACTTACTAACACCTCAATTATCAGAAATAGACTCAAGGTGTTTGCCGCTAGAAAGAATGCTCGAATATTTTTAACTATTCAAAAAGAATTTGGGTGTTTTGATGATTATATATGGCAATTTGTTGATGGTAAACCTAAGCTTAATTCCCCCAAAACAATGAAAGATTTACCGTCTCGTACAGCAGAGTCTGATCAGTTATCTAAAAACTTACAAAAACGGGGTATGAGTTTTGTCGGTTCAACAATTATTTATGCTTATATGCAAGCCATCGGAATGGTAAATGATCATACGGAGTATTGTTTTAAATATCATAAAAACCAATGATAATGTTTCTAATGTATAATTCGTAATTTTTAATCACACATGCTATAACAATGGATACTAAAAAGCACCCTATTCCAGAGTTCATTACTCTTAACAAGTTAGGCGATCCAACTCTTGTCCGTGTTAGACAGAGCCAAAAAGCAAAACGAATTGCTATTAGGGATACACCATGAGAAAGTAGAATTAATAACAAAATATGTCATCTTACACTTTAAAAAAAGATAATAACCTTCTAATTCTGCTCGTTGATTTAGAGAAAAAAGGCGAACAGCCAAGGATGCTAAATGATTATTTTAGATTCTTTTTTGAAAAAATCAGTAGTAGCAAAGGTTATCATTTAAACCGTACATTTTATCTTACACATAGACTTACAGAGAAAATATTATACAAAGACAATTATAATAAATTATATAGTTATTATAGTAAAAAAAGTACTAATAGACGCTAGCGATAGTCTACGGATGAGCGGAGCTATGGTCAGAATCGCAAGACCCGAGCAGGTCGGTGATTTT
>NZ_JARJFB010000190.1:0-2772 GCF_034554655.1 Candidatus Megaera venefica | reverse complement strand
CTTCAGACACATCAAGATCTTGCTGCAAATATTCATAACCACAAAAATATTGCCAATAAATATTTTCCTTTAGCTCTTCCTCCGTAAACGAATCAGAACCGTTGTACATAGCTTGAAGCATTGATAGTGCTAGCATTACTCTATGATCTTTCTTATTTCTACCAAATTGCTTGATTTCAATGTTAGGCAATGCTCTGGCTTCAAGTTCAGACCAATTTACTAAATCCCTTAGTTTATATAACTTGTTTTTAGGATTTAGTTTTGTAGATAATTTCTCTTCAAATAACCTTTCTTGTTTTTGGAGAAAAGTAATATTTTCTATAGGCATAATTTTAAAATCCGTAAGCTTTATGCAGTAATTATACCATTTTCTTATGGATTTTGTAAGCTGTTTATGACATGAAACCCCTTGTTAATTCAGGCGGGGAGAGTTTTGACGGAGGGACTAGCTTTCGTTTTAAGCTTCAATAAGCATTTCCTTGTTTTTTTTAATAAGGTCAATAATACTCTTTAAACTTGGAGTCATTTTGTCTTTTCTCCAAGCTAAATAGCAGCGACCTGGAGTCTTAGGTCGATCAACTTCTTTTCTGATAAGGAGTCCCTTTTGGAGGTAAGGTTTGGCAAGCTTAAGTGGAAGGAATCCGACTCCGAGCCCAGCTACTTGTGCATTTATTTTACTCTCCATTGAAGAAACGGATAAAAATTGACGCTCTGGAGCGTAGCCTGATGCTGCTTTAGGAATGTTTTTTGCTGTATCGGGCGTAATAATTATACGATGATGAGCAATTTCTTTAAAAGTAAGAGGAATTATAGTTTGAGCCAAGGGATGTTGTGGAGCAACAGCAAATACAAAGTGTATATCTCCGAGAGTTTGATAATGATACTGAGATTCAGTAGGTGGTTCTGATAAATATCCAATAACCAAATGGCTTTTTCCTGAGAGGAGAGAATCTCTGCACCCATTTAAGATTTCTGCAGAAATACATACTGAAGTTTCGGGGTATAACTCAAAAAAAATTCCAAGTATTTGCTGGATACCATCAAAACCAAGTGCTGCATCATAGGCTATAGATAAGTTTGATGGAATTAGACCTGCTGACACCTTTATTTTATTCTCCAAAGACTGAGCTTGTTCAAGAAGTGAACGTCCTTCTTTCAAAAGTTCTTGCCCTAGTGGCGTTAATTTAAATCGATAGCCAGAACGATTAACAAGAGAAACACCTAAATCTGATTCTAATTGCTTGATTGCATAAGTGACTGCTGATGGTACGCGATGCAATTCTTCAGCGGCAGAAGCGAAACTATTGTTTCTTTCGACAGCATCTAAAACACGTAGTTTATCTAAACTAATACGCATATTCAAAAATTCTGAACAAGTTTATCAAAAAATAATAATTTTTATTTTCTATAATAATAGTTATAACAAATACATAGCAAGTCATTTTAGAAATATTTGCTTAAAATATTAACTTAAAGGAAATTGGAGATGCTCAAAAAAAACTGTACTTATAATTGACTTTTGAACTATATGCTAAAAGTATTTTAGTATTTTTGATAACTATTAAAACCCTAGAAGAGGAATTAACTGATGAAAAATCTACGTACAAAAAGCCTGATTATCTTTGTATTATTTATAAGTTTACCATTTTCTACATTTGCTGAAAGTGCGTCTAGTAGAAAGTCAAAAAGCACTGAAGTAAATAAAATACAAGACACTCAAAAAGCATTCGAGTATTTTGAAACTGAATTGAACTTCAAAACAAATGCGTATTTCATAAATAGAGCTATAAAAGAAAAAATGCCGAACATTAATATTATTGATGTCCGATCTGCTGAAGCTTTCCGTAAAGGGCATATTCCAGGAGCAATTAATATTCCTAGTGAAAAGCATAGTGGCTTTGAGGGAAATGAGACAGATATCCCAGGCTTGCGCAAGGATGCCTTTAATTGTATTTATTGCTACTCGGCTACTTGCAATTTATCTCAAAAAGCGGCGAAGAAATTTGCATCTCTTGGATATCCAGTTAAGGAAATAGCTGGTGGATATAAGGCGTGGATAGAAGAATACAAATTTCCCGTTGAGACATATCCAACAAAATAAGGGGGAAAATAAGGCGGGATTTATAATACAGTATTTTATTTGTATTATAAATCCTTAAATTAAATATCCAGCAAGAACAAATTTCTTTCAACTGATCTGGGTCTGTCCATCTAAGTGTGTAAATTCCTTATAGGTTATATAATCAATTAATATAACTAAGAGGAATAAAATATGACTAAAAACACTATCAATAATAAGAATAATGAAGCTATATCCGCAGCGATAGATTTACTGGTAAGTAAAGAAGTAGATCTATCGAATGTTTTAAGCAAAGGCGGGTTATTGAAACAACTAACAAAACGTCTTGTGGAAAAAGCTTTACAGGCAGAGATGAATAATCATCTAGGTTATGACAGATACGATCGTATTATCACTTCTAATAACGCCCGTAACGGTGTATCTCAAAAGAATCTAATCACTGATAATGGCCTTATTACAATAGACGTTCCAAGGGATAGAGATGCTGAGTTTGAACCTGCAATCATTCCCAAAAGAAAAACAAGAATTGAAGGTTTAGATCAAAAAATTCTATCCTTATACGCCAAAGGAATGAGTCTATCAGATATTAAACTTCAGATTCAGGAACTATACGGGGCTGACATTAGCGAAAGCCTTGTTAGTAGAATTACTGATGATGTCATGGACGATGTTAAAGCTTGGCAAGGCAGGCC